>JBMZTF010000026.1:0-13366 GCA_049623565.1 Litorivicinaceae bacterium | reverse complement strand
TCTCCACTTGCGCACCTGCCTGGAGATAACGGATGATTCGGTATTCGCGGGACTCGCCTGATCGCACGGGAATCTCGAGCTTCTCTGTAATGTATGCTGTTTCGGCGAAAGCCACCAGTGGGACACTGGCCACTAGCCCGAGAAGCCGCCTCCGTAATTTACGCATTGCGATCGTCCTCCGGTTGAGCTATTACCTCCGACGCATTTTTACTGATCCATACTCCCTGGATTATTAAGAAGACAAAGGTTAGGCCTAACAGGCCGAAGAGTTTGAAATTGACCCAAACGTCCTCTGAAAATTGGTAAGCAACGATCAGATTCAGAATACCTGAAACAATGAAGAAGGCGACCCACGCAAATGAAAGTGAAAGCCATTGCCTAGACTCGAGTGCAATTGCATGGCCGAGCAAGCGTTCGATGATCGGTTTGTTGCCGATGAAATGACTTCCAAAAAATGCCGCAGCAAATAACCAATTCACTACTGTGGGTTTCCACATAATGAACCAACCATCATTCAGAAGAACTGTCAGTCCGCCAAGTATGATGACTAGTACTAGCGTCACCAATGCCATTTTTTCGAGCTTTTTAGTCAACCAATACACTACACCGACCTGGACCATGGTGACTGGAATGAGCACTGCCGTTGCAGTGATTAAGTTGCCGGTTGCCTTGTAGACGCCAAAAAAAATCAGGATAGGTAAAAAATCAAGTAGTAGTTTCATCGAGCACTTCCGTTACTTTCTGGCATCATACCGTTTTTATAAAAAAGGGTTAGGCCATCAGTGGCACAGGTTTTTGCAATTCACCCGGAAAATCCGCAGACGCGATTGATTCAACAGTCTACCGATGTCCTAAGCAACGGTGGCGTCGTAGCTCTTCCAACTGACTCGGGTTATGCGCTCGGTTGCGCGCTAGAAAATAAGCGTGGTCTTGATGTTATTCGGCAGATACGACGCCTCGATGACAAACACAATTTCACATTATTGTGCCGAGATTTATCTGAAATTTCAGTGTATGCGCGGATTGAAAATCAAGAATATCGATTACTGAAATCACATACCCCGGGTGCTTACACATTCATTCTTGAGGCGACACGTGAAGTACCACGTCGTTTATTGCACCCAAAGCGTAAGCAAATCGGGATTCGAATCCCGGACAATAGAATAGCCCTCAATCTTCTGGAGCATGTTGGTGAGCCTCTAATGACGTCAACACTCATGCTTCCTGGAGAAGATCTGCCGATGACTGACCCCTATGACATTAATGAAGTTTTAGGGCACCAGTTGGACCTGGTAATCGACGGCGGTTTCTGTGGTTTTGAAGGAACCACGGTCATCGATTTGACTCAACAAATTCCGTTGATAACGCGTCATGGGGCGGGAGACACATCGGCTTTTTCCGAACTGGCGTAACCTTGGTATTATATTTTTTTTAGCGCAATCTAAGGAGCGACATTTGAGCGGGGTCAATCCGTCCCATCGCGTGCTATCAGGCATGCGTCCTACCGGCCGACTACACTTGGGCCATTATCACGGCGTCTTGAAAAATTGGGTTCAGTTGCAACACGAGTACGAGTGTTTCTTTTTTGTTGCCGACTGGCATGCGTTGACTACGCATTACCAAGACACCAGAGGTATCGACCAAGCCATCACCGATATGGTGATTGACTGGTTAGCGGCAGGAGTGAATCCTGGGTCTGCTACTTTATTTGTTCAGTCACAAGTAGTTGCGCACGCTGAGCTTCATCTTCTGCTGTCGATGATCACACCACTTGGCTGGCTTGAGAGAGTTCCAACATACAAAGATCAACAGGAGAGGCTTGCCGACAAGGATTTAACGACATACGGATTTCTCGGTTATCCACTTCTACAGAGTGCGGACATCTTAGTCTACCGGGCAGGCTACGTTCCGGTCGGCGCAGACCAAGTTGCCCACGTGGAAATTACGCGAGAAATTGCTCGGCGTTTCAACCACATTTACGGTCGTGAATCAGACTTCGAGGAACTGGCTGAATTGGCTTGTGACAAAATGGGGAAAAAGGGTGCGAAACTCTACCGTGCGCTTCGGAAATCCTACCTCGAGCATGGTGACCAGGAGAGTTTGCTGCGTGCTCAAGCTCTTGTTAAGGAGCAGCAAAACATCACGTTAGCCGATCGCGAGCGTTTGATTGGTTATCTTGAGGGGACAGGAAAAGTGATTCTTCCCGAGCCGCAAGCGCTCTTGACTGAAGCTGCAAAGATGCCGGGACTTGATGGCCAGAAGATGTCAAAATCTTATGGCAATGTAATCGGTCTTCGCGAAGATCCTGCCTCCGTATCAACAAAGATGAAGCGGATGCCAACTGATCCTGCCCGTGTTCGTTTGTCGGACCCAGGGACGCCTGAAAAGTGTCCAGTTTGGCAATTTCATGAGGTGTATTCAGACCAGCAGACCAAAGATTGGGCGCGTCAAGGATGTACAACTGCGGGGATCGGTTGTCTAGAATGTAAACAGCCGGTAATTGATGCGGTAATCGCAGAGCAAGATCAGATTATTGCTCGGGCGGCACCTTATGAGGAGAATCCAGACATGGTACGTTCGCTGCTCATTGAAGGTGCTGAAAAGGCTGAAGATGATGCGCGGCAAACCTTGACCGAAGTGCGTCAAGCAATGGGGCTCAGTTACCGGTGACCACGAATGTGCAGGGTGAACTTCCAATAGCTGTGGTTGAGGGATCGCCCCTAACCCAGCTTCCCGAAGACCTTTACATTCCGCCAGACGCGCTTGAAGTGATCTTGGATGCATTTGAGGGTCCACTGGATCTGTTGTTGTATCTGATTCGCCGCCAAAATCTCGATATTATCCAGATCAATGTTGCTGAAATTACCCGCCAATATATGGGTTATATTGGCTTGCTTGAAGCCATGCGTTTTGAATTAGCGGCAGAGTACCTGGTGATGGCGGCTATGCTTGCTGAAATAAAATCGCGTGCGCTTCTGCCGAAACCTGTGGGTGAGGATGATGATGAAGAGGACCCAAGAGCCGAATTAATTAGGCGGCTGTTAGAGTATGAAAAAGTCAAAAAGTCTGCCGAGGCATTGGACGAGTTACCTCGCATCGATCGTGACTTTCAGGTGGCTGAAGCGCAAAATCCAAATACCCATAAACGCAATCAGCCACCCCAGGTTGATTTATCTGAATTAGTGATCGCTTTTGGTGAACTCCTCGCACGAGCAAGGTTATCCTCGGCTCATCAAATTGAGTGGGAGCCACTCTCCACACGGCAGCGGATGAGTGAGGTTTTGATGAAGTTGAAAGACTGTGCTGAATTAAGGTTGTCGGATTTATTCTCTGCAAGCGAGGGCAAGGCGGGGGTGGTTGTTTCATTCCTTGCGATTCTTGAGCTTGTCCGAGAGGGTTTGTGTGCATTAATTCAAGCGTCCCCGGGGAGCCAAATTTATATCCGTAGAGCGAGCCAAGATGTCTGACACTAGTCTAAAACAGATTCTTGAAGGTGCCTTGTTTGCTAACCGCGAGCCTTTGAACATTTATCAGATGAAAAAGCTCTTCGGTAATCAGAGGGCGCCAACTGAGGGCATGTTACGAGAGGCACTTGCGAGCCTGGCGGAGGATTATAGAGGCCGAGGTGTGACTCTGGTTGAAGTGGCTGGCGGGTTTCGCTTTCAGGTGATCGATTTGCTGGCACCCTATTTGTTGAACCTTACTGACGAGAAGCCTGGTAAATACTCGCGTGCAACTCTCGAAACTCTGGCGATGATTGCCTATCGTCAACCGGTAACCCGCGGTGAAATTGAGGCCGTTCGTGGCGTTGCTGTGAATACACAAATTGTTCGCACGCTTGAGGAGCGGGGATGGATCGCAGTGGTGGGACGCAAAGAGGTACCAGGGCGCCCTGCATTGCTGGCGACCACTGTCCAGTTTTTGAATGATTTCGGATTGAAGTCATTAGAAGAATTACCTAATGCAGAAGACTTAGTGGTTACCCCGGCGGCAGATCTGCTTGATCAAATGGGCGCTGACAGTGAGTGAACGGCTTCAGAAAGCATTAGCTAGAGCAGGCTACGGGTCCCGGAGGATGCTTGAGGTAGCTATTACCGAGGGACGTGTATCGGTCAATGGTGCGACCGCTCTGCTTGGAGCTAAGATTGAGAAGGAAGACAAAGTAGTCTTTGACGGTAAGCCCGTGCCGACAGCGAAGCTTTTCGAAGAAGCGAGGCTGGTCATTGCGTACCACAAGCCCGAAGGCGAGGTTTGTACTCGAAGTGACCCTGAAGGACGCCCGACGATTTTCGATCGGCTCCCAAAAATTGCTCAGGGTCGCTGGATCGCAGTCGGTCGTCTAGACATCAATACATCTGGGTTGATTTTGCTTACCACGGACGGTGAGTTAGCTAATCGGTTGATGCACCCCTCGAGCGGAGTAGATCGTGAGTATCTTGCCCGCATACACGGTGACGTTACAGAAGAGCAACTCGAGCGTTTGGTCGATGGTGTGATTTTAGATGATGGTCCGGCTCGATTTACTGACATTGTCAGGCATCCCGAAGCCGATCTAGGTAGACGTAATAACTGGTTCTATGTTGCGTTGATGGAGGGGCGTAATCGTGAGGTACGCCGTCTTTGGGAAAGCCAAGGCTTGCAGGTCAACCGACTGAAGCGGGTCCGTTATGGCTGCATCTTTCTGCCGTCGTTTTTAAAACAAGGTCATTTTGTGGAATTGGGCCAGAAGGAAGTGGACGATTTAAGTAAGCTTGTAGAGCTCCCCAGTCTTACTGTTCCTAAAATGACGCCACAGGAATTGAAAGATGCACGGCGCCGTTTGTCGAAAAAGGCAGCGCCTCGTAAGTCAACACAGACACCTAAGAAACCTTCCACGTCCCGAGGGCGTCCATCAGTTCGCGGGCGTTAACTCGCTGTCCGTGGAAGGCGCCTGCATCCTCAGTTAAGCCGTAAAGAAATGCATCAGCAACAAGCTCTGGGCTTGGGAGTGTTGCAGGATTCTCGCCAGGCATCGCTTCGGCACGCATTTTAGTTCGTGTACCACCAGGATTGACTGTAAAAACACGAGTACTGGATGTGTTCTCAAGTTCTTGGCTTAATATGCCCGTGAACATCTCAAGGCCCGCTTTTGAGACGGCATAAGCCCCCCAATATGCCTCCACACGGACCCCTACACTCGATGTCGCAAAGACAATCCGACCCGATGGAGACTGGTCAAGTAGCGGCAGAAGGGCTTGTGTCAGGCGGAACACAGATGTGAGGTTGATCTGGATCGCGAGATCCCATTGTCTCGGACGATGGGACTGAATTGGCTCGCGACCACCCAAAGTCCCCGCAATATGAGCTAGGCCGTCGAGCCTGCCAAAGTTTTCCTGGATGTGTTTTGCAAGCGCTTGTGCTTGTTCGCTAGTCAGCGTTGAGAGATCACAGGGAATAATCGCAGGGACTGGCCCTCCTGACTCGATGATCGCATCATAAACGGTATCCAACTCCGATTCTTTGCGTCCGAGTAAGATCACGGTCGCGCCACGTTTGCCAAGCTCAAGCGCAAGCGCGCGACCTATGCCGGCAGTTGCACCTGTGACTAAAATGATGCGGTCAGTAAATCGAGGGTTTGATTTTAATGTCGCAACCATCGAATTCAGCTGGAGGCTCATTCACGTTTCCTTGCGGCAATTTGGTAGTTTATGTCGAGGTCTTGGGTCGAGCGGGTGAACTGCTGATAGAGCGGATGGTATACGACGCCCTCAATTGACTCGATATTAAGCCCATGAGGTCTGAGACCATTAGCAACCTCCGATGGCCTTAAAAAACGGGCATAGTCGTGCGTACCTTTAGGGACCCAGTTGAGAATATATTCGGCTGTGATAACGGCGCCCAGATATGCTTTGGGGGTCCGATTAATTGTCGATAAGATAAGCCATCCCCCCGGACGCACGAGGGCTGAGAGCGCGCTAAGCGTGGCCATGGGGTCTGGTACGTGTTCGATCATCTCAAAGCACGTCACTACATCGAATGCACCGGCGTGAGAGTCTACCATGGCCTCGGCGTGTGATTCGTTGTAGTGGATCGTTAAACCGCTTTCTAGGGCATGTAGTTCTGCTGTTTTCAACATTTCAGTAGACGCGTCAATCGCTGTGACAGATCCGCCGCGCATTGCCATTGCTTCAGATGCGAGTCCGCCACCACAGCCGACATCCAGAACTTTTGCATCTTGGAGCGGGTAGAAGGACTCTGTGAAGTCAATCCGCAGTGGATTGATTTGATGTAAGGCGCGCATAGGTCCCTCGGGATCCCAGTAGCTTCTGGCAATTTGATTGAATTTCGTAACTTCGTTCGGGTCAACCACTGATGTCATGCGGGCTCCAAGTGTTTGTCTAGAGACTTCATATCTGTTTATCTGATGATACAGACCGTATCTGAATACGCACAGAAGAGGACCGTTTTCGGGCGGATCATGATACCATTAGACGACTAGAATTGTTCCAAGGATTGCCCACCGTCTATGTCTGATTCCGCACGCGAAATTATACCAATCAATATTGAGGACGAACTCAAAACGAGTTACCTCGACTACGCAATGAGCGTGATAGTTGGCAGGGCGTTACCAGATGTGCGAGACGGCTTAAAACCTGTTCATCGCCGAGTACTTTTTGCGCAAAGTGAGTTGAGTAACAACTGGAATGCTGCCTATAAAAAGTCGGCACGTGTCGTTGGTGATGTGATTGGTAAATATCATCCACATGGTGATTCTGCAGTGTACGACACGATAGTACGCCTGGCGCAGCCCTTTTCGATGCGTTATCCGCTGATCGATGGTCAGGGTAACTTTGGTTCAGTTGATGGCGACCGCGCTGCTGCGATGCGTTATACCGAAATCCGGATGGATCGGATCGCTCACGAGCTGCTTGCAGATCTGGATAAAGAAACGGTTGATTATGTTTCAAACTACGACGGGACGGAAAAGATCCCCGACGTTCTACCAACAAAAATACCAAACCTTTTGGTAAATGGTTCCGCTGGTATAGCCGTTGGTATGGCGACAAATATCCCTCCTCACAACCTAACGGAGGTGATCAACGGCTGTTTGGCGTATCTCGATAACTCGGAGCTTTCAATCACCGATCTTATGGAATTTATCCCAGCACCTGACTTCCCCACCGGCGCCTTGATCAATGGTCTTGAGGGTGTTCATGAAGCCTACGCCACTGGCCGTGGTCGGGTAATCATGCGTTCGAAGTTTCACATTGAGGGTGACGATAAGAAATCGGTCGTTTTTACTGAGATTCCGTATCAGGTAAATAAGGCTCGGGTCATTGAGAAGATAGCTGAGCTTGTTAAAGATAAGAAGATCGATGGTATTACTGAGCTGCGCGATGAGTCCGACAAAGAAGGTATGCGAATTGTTGTGGATTTGCGACGTGGTGAGACCCCTGAGGTGATTGTTAACAACCTGTTTAGTCAGACACAATTGCAATCGAGCTTCGGTATCAACATGGTCGCGCTTGTCGATGGTCAGCCGAGGACGCTCAATCTCAAAGATATGCTCTCTTGCTTTATTCGCCATCGTCGTGAGGTCGTCACGCGTCGCACGATTTATGAGCTAAGAAAGGCACGTGAGCGTGGCCACATCCTTGAGGGTCAAGCTGTAGCTTTGGCAAACATCGATCCCGTGATTGAGTTGATTAAGAACTCTGAAAATGCGCAAGTCGCTAAAGAGCGCCTGATCGCAACATCGTGGTCACCAGGCTCAGTCACTGAGATGCTTGAGCGAGCCGGAACTGGAGGCATCCGTCCCGACGATCTACCTGACGGTTATGGTCTTATCGACGGCCAATATCATTTGAGTGCTCAGCAGGCTCAGGCAATCCTCGATTTGCGTCTGCACCGTTTAACGGGTCTTGAAATCGAGAAGTTACTTGAGGAGTACGGGTCGATACTCGAGGATATTGCCGAACGCGAAGCAATTTTGGCTGATTCAGATAAGTTGACCGGAGTCATTCGTGAAGAATTTGAGGCGGTTCGTAACCAGTTTGGTGACGAGCGGCGTTCTGAAATTATCGAGTCACATCTGTCTCTGTCTACGGAAGATTTGATTCCACGCGAGGATATGGTTGTCACTTTCTCGAAGACCGGTTATGCGAAAACACAGCCGTTGGCTTTGTATCAATCGCAACGCCGTGGTGGTCGAGGAAAGAGTGCAACCAACTTGAAGGATGAGGACGTTGTTGATCTGCTTCTGGTTGCCAACTCTCACGACACGTTGCTTCTTTTTACAGACACGGGTCGTTTGCATTGGTTGAAGGTATTTGAGATCCCGCAGGCAAGCCGCTCTGCGCGAGGTAAGCCGATTGTTAACATGATTGATGCTCTCGAGGGTGGCGGCCGAGTAACCGCTGTATTACCGCTTGGTGAAGACGACCGGGGCGAAGGTCGGTATGTATTCATGGCGACCGCTCGCGGTACGGTAAAAAAAGTTCCGCTTGAGCGTTTTGCTAGACCAAGAGCCTCGGGTATTCGCGCGATAGAGTTTAATGAAGATGACACACTGGTTGGCGCATCAATTACAGACGGAACATGCGACATCATAATGGTGAACTCAAACGGGAAAGTGGCTCGTTTTGATGAAACCGAGGTACGTCCGATGGGTCGTGAGGCTCGAGGTGTCCGGGGGATCCGTCTTAAAGATACCGCTGACACTGTTGTGGCGATGATCGTTGCCGATGATGAGGCAACGTTGTTGCTTGCCTGTGAGAACGGTTATGGTAAACGGACGTTAGTAAATGAATTCCCGCGTAAAGGTCGCGGCGCAATGGGTGTTATTGGTATCCAGGCATCACAGCGAAATGGCCACGTTATTGGTGCTGCACAGGTGATTGACGACGATGATTTGCTGCTGATTACTAACGGTGGAACGATGGTTCGAACCCCTTGTCAGGATATTTCTGTTCTTGGTCGAAATACACAGGGCGTTACTCTGATTCGTTTGGCTGAGGGTGAACAACTAGTTCGCGTTGATGCTGTTTCTGAACCGCCGGTCGATCCAGTATCGAAAATCGAAATAGAACATGTCGATGACGCACTGATTGACAATACTAGCGTGGAGGCAGGAGATGAGTCAGTCGATTAATTGTCACCTTTCTCCTTCCTCTCTTTACTCCCAGCGTCTGATAGAGTGTGAAACGGTATCGGTGTGAGTATGGATACACAACTCTTAAAGATCAGGGAAGAGATCGACGCTATCGATCAACAGATTCAGATGTTACTCAACGCACGGGCTGAATGTGCGCTGCGGGTTGCTGAAGTCAAACGAGCTGAAAAAGCGACCTCCGGAGAGGCAACGATATACTATCGCCCAGAGCGAGAGGCGCAAATTCTTGCGGCAGTCATGGAGCGGAATGAAGGGCCACTACCCAAGGAAGAAGTCGCACGTATCTTTCGTGAAATTATGTCAGGATGCTTGGCACTCGAGCGGCCACTGGCGGTTGGTTATTTAGGGCCTGTTGGTACGTTCACCGAAGTAGCTGCACTTAAGCACTTCGGCCATGCGGCGGATATCCGTCCCCTAACAACGATTTCTGAAGTGTTTCGAGACGTTGATGCGGGCGACCTAGATTACGGTGTTGTCCCAATCGAGAACTCGACCGAGGGCATGGTGACACATACTTTGGAATGTTTTCTTGATTCGCCACTTGTGATCTGTGGTGAGCTCGAGATGCGTATTCATCAGGCCCTCATGGTAAAGCCAGGTACCGAGATTTCCGCGGTTAAAACAATATTTTCGCATCAACAGAGCTTGGCGCAGTGTCGTCTTTGGCTTGATGCACATCTTCCAGGTACAGAGCGTAAAACGGTCTCATCCAACGCTGAAGCTGCACGGTTGGTGTCTGAGTCTAATCTAGATGACGGGTTTGCTGCGGTGGCGGGAGAACGTGCTGCTGAGACATATGAACTAACCCTTTTGGCGGGCTCCATTGAGGATCGTCCTGACAATACGACGCGGTTTTTGGTTATCGGCAAGCAAAAGACAGAGCCGTCAGGGCGAGACAAAACATCACTCATTGTCTCGGTAAAAAACCAACCTGGTGCCCTTTACCGGTTGCTCGAACCTTTCGAACGTCATGGTATTGATATGACACGTTTAGAGTCACGTCCCTCTCAGTCAGGGATCTGGTCATACCGTTTCTTTATCGATTTCAAAGGGCATATCGATGACCCGCCGATTCAGATATTTTTGGACGATATTCGCGCGCAATCTGCAGAACTGAAAATATTGGGTTCATATCCAAGAGCCGTTCTATGAAAAAACTCGCAGTCATCGGGCTAGGTTTGATTGGTGCCTCCTGTTGTGCTGCCGTAAAAAAGCGTTCGCGAGCCTGGAAGATTTCAGGGTACTCGCGGACAGAGGTGACTCGGCAGCAAGCTCTAGCGACAGGACTGATCGATCATAGTTTCGATTCGGTTGCTGATGTAGTTCGAGGCGCTGATTTGATCCTGATCGCAGTGCCAATGGGACAGTTTCTGTCAGTCTTTAGGGACGTCGAGTCAGCGCGTGATCCAAATTCGGTTGTGACAGATGCTGGGTCAACGAAGGGTAGCGTGGTCCGAGATATCGCTTCAGTTTGTGGGTCAATACCATCTTGGTTTGTGCCCGGCCACCCGATAGCTGGAAGCGAGCAAAGCGGTCTTGATGCGGCCAATCCAGACCTCTATGTCGACCATCAGGTAATCTTGACCCCTGATATTACCACCGCCCCTGACGCGGTTAGGGTGGTGTCATCTTTTTGGGAACTTCAAGGTTCTGTGGTATCACAAATGGATGTCGAGCGCCATGACGAAGTGCTCGCGCTGACGAGTCATTTGCCACATATTTTGGCGTTTAACCTCGTCCATGCACTATCAGATGACGATCAGCATATGGAAATCTTCCGGTATGCCGCTGGTGGGTTCCGAGATTTTACTCGAATCGCCGCGAGTGAGCCGGAGATGTGGAGAGACATCAGTCTTGCGAATCAAGAGGAAATTCTTAAGGGGATCGATCGCTTTGCGGGGCGGTTAAAACAGATGCGTGATGCGGTCGCTCTGGGCGATGGCGCTTGGATCTTGCGGAGTTTTCAAAGGGCGCGCGCTGCGCGTACATTGTTTTCATCGTTAGCTGATCGAGGAACTCATCCGGTGACACATTCTCACCCTACTGTTTTCACAATCACTAAAATGCGCCAGGGGATCAAAGGAGAGATTCGGGTTCCAGGTGATAAATCAATATCGCACCGGTCGATTATGCTGGGGGCATTAGCAGACGGCGTCACGACCATTGATGGGTTTCTTGAAGGTGAAGATGCGATCGCGACTGTCCAAGCGTTTCGAGATATGGGTGTACAGATTGATGGTCCACATGAGGGTCGGGTGACGGTTCACGGTGTTGGACGCGATGGCCTGAAACCTCCCTCTACCGATCTTTACATGGGCAATTCTGGTACATCGATGCGTCTGCTGTCTGGGATTTTGGCTGGCCAGTCGTTCGCTTCAAAACTAATAGGTGATACTTCGTTGTCGCGGCGGCCAATGCGACGAGTGAGCGATCCGTTGACCGGTCTTGGCGCCGTGATCACCACCTCGAGTGATGGCACACCGCCGGTTAAAATTTCGGGCGGCCAACGTTTGACGGGATGTCACACCGATATGCAGGTTGCGAGTGCGCAGGTCAAATCTGCACTGTTATTGGCGGGGTTGTATGCCGAAGGAGAGACGAGCGTCACGGAACCGGCACCAACGCGGGATCATACGGAGCGTATGTTGCAGGGATTCGGGTACCCGGTGAAGCGTGAGGGATCGACGGCGTCGGTGATCGGGGGTAGTAGATTGACCGCCTGCCATATTGATGTGCCCTCGGATATTTCGTCTGCCGCTTTTTTCTTAGTCGCAGCATCGATCGTCCCAGGCTCTGACCTTACTCTTTCTCATGTTGGTATCAATCCCACACGTGTCGGGGTCCTAGAGATTTTGAAACTCATGGGTGCAGACATTGAGGTCGCGAATGCCCGAGAAATTGGTGGTGAGCCCGTTGCTGACTTACGCGTTCGTTATGCTCCTTTAAAAGGAATCGATGTCCCTCGAGCCATGGTTCCGCTCGCGATCGATGAATTTCCGGTGCTGTTTATCGCTGCCTGCTGCGCAGCCGGTGAAACACTTGTGACGGGCGCCGAAGAGTTGCGGGTGAAAGAGTCTGATCGCATTCAAAGCATGGTTGACGGATTGAAGGCCCTGGGTGCGTCTATCGAGGGAACGCCCGATGGAGCAGTGATCCGGGGTGGTGGGCCTGAATTTCGGTTTGAGAGCGGTACTGTAGAGGCGCACGAGGATCACCGAATTGCCATGGCGTTCAGTGTGGCCGGATTGTTGTGTCAGGGTCGAGTTGTGGTGAACGATTGCGCTAACGTAGCGACGAGTTTTCCAAATTTCGTTGGGTTGGCTCGTGCAACAGGTTTCCCTTTGACGGTCTCTGTGTGACGGCACCAGTGATCACAATCGATGGACCTAGTGGTTCTGGGAAAGGAACGGTAGCGCGTCTTATTGCGCTTGAGCTTGGGTTTCATTTGCTCGATTCTGGCGCGATCTATAGGGTTTTGGGGCTGGCTGCGACAGACGCACGGATCCAACTCGATGACTCTGATGCGCTCGCTTCCCTATCAGATTCATTGAATTTAAGCTTTCCATACAATGCCCAGTGCACCCAAATTATTCTAAATGGCGCTTCTGTGGGCGACCGATTAAGAACGCAAGCGGCTGCCGATGCGGCCAGTCGAGTGGCAATCCATCCGAGAGTTCGAGATGCCTTGATGAACTTACAACGCCGCCAGGCAAGGGATCCGGGCCTGGTAGGAGATGGCCGCGACCTCGGAACCATCGTGTTTCCCGACGCCGACCTGAAAATTTTTTTAGATGCAAATGTCGAGGTGCGCGCAGAGCGTCGATATCTAGAATTAATTCAGTCTGGTCAAACAGTTGAGCGTTCCGCTATACTACGCGACCTCGAAAATCGGGACGTCCGGGATCGGACGCGTGAGGTGGCGCCTTTAATTCCAGCCGATGACGCGTACGTGATTGATAGTTCAGATAAAACAGCTACCCAAGTAGTGGCAAATATAAGAGACCTATGGCGAGCGAGGGGCTTGGCTTAGGATACAGACGGTTTCAGTGGTGACATCAGCGAGAACGCGCATTGAAACTTAAAATCAACTCCGTTTGGGCTGAGCAGACGGACGGCGTGAAGCCGAAAATATAGGATATTTGAATGAGCGAAACTTTCGCAGAACTCTTTGAGCAGAGTCTTAACGACATCGACATGACTCCCGGCGCAATCGTT
>JBMZTF010000025.1:0-13547 GCA_049623565.1 Litorivicinaceae bacterium | reverse complement strand
ATGTTGTATCTTTCGTTCATGGGCCAAAAGCAAATGAACTGGGAAGATGCTCGGTACCTGCTCGCTGTGGCGCGGGTGGGTCAGCTGGGGCGTGCGGCGGAGACCTTGGGCGTCTCGGTAATGACCTTGTCTCGTCACTTGAACCAGCTGCAGCATCGAGTTGGTACCGTCTTGCTGGCACGCCACAGTAAGGGCATGCAATTGACCAACGAAGGGAGTCGATTGATCGAATATTTGGAGAGAGCCGAGGCTGAGATTGAAGCTGCTGGTTCGATCTTTGAATCGCGTGGTCGATCGGCATCGGGAACAGTCCGGATCGCGGCGCCCGAGGGCTTCGCATTAAAAGTTCTGACACCTAATCTTAGAATTTTGCTTCGTGAGCATCCTGATCTTAATGTTGAAATTGTCCCTCAAACTCCCGGGTTCTCGCTGTCCCGTCGTGAGGCTGATATCGCCGTGATGGTGGGGCGTCCGACTGAGAGGCAGTTACATTCTGAGAGCTTGGGTACCTATGCCCTGGGTTTGTATGCGAGTGAGTCCTATATAGCGGACCACACGATGCCCAAAACGATCGATGAGTTACTGACACATCGCTTAATTGGTTATGTCGAAGACCTACTCTTTTCTGACCGAATCAACATCGCGAAGCAGATTGCGAGTGACTGGCAGTCAAGGATTGCTATTTATTCCCCGGTAGGTCAGGTCGAAGCTGTCCGCTCAGGCCTTGGTATAGGCGTGCTTCATCAATTTTTACTTGGGAACGGAGAGGGGCTAGTGCCTGTACTTCCTGAGCTTGGATTGAGCCGAGAGTTTTTCTTGGTGTCGCATCCGAATACAGAGCGGATCCCGCGGATTCAGGCAGTACTGAATTTTATGCGCACGTTAAGTGGTTCTGTGCGTTAGTTCTTTGACTATCGGTTCAGTAGACAAGGAGGTAGACTTTCACCTCTTTAGCCATAAACCAGTTTGCATGTCTGATTCAGCTACTCAATCTGTGGATACCTCCTGGGAGAGTCTTTTTGCAGCCCTCGACTATGACGACGGTAATCAACAGGCGCGCTGGTCAGAAGAGGTCGAGCGCCGCCTAAAAGAAAACGGGTTGACCTACCAGGCGCACACGTCCAAGCATCATCAAAATCGTAAGGGCCAGCTCGATGTGGTTCCCTATTTGATGAACGAATCTACATTCGAGCAATTGGCGCGTGGTCTCTCACAGAGGATGCGTTTTTTTGAGGCGCTACTCGGTGATATTTATGGTGAGCGCAATTTGTTGGCCGACGGTTCGGTACCAGCCGATTTGTTGTTCTCGAATCCTGAATATTTAATCGAGGCACATGGGCTGGACCCACAGACTCCTTGGATTAGCTTTCTAGCGCACGATCTGGTCCGTGATCGCGGCGGCAAGTGGTATGTGTTGGGGCAAAGTACGCGAGCACCAGCGGGTCTTGGCTATGTTTTGGAGCGACGGCTGATCATGTCGCGGGTCATGGGCTATCTACTACGCCGCTTATCGGTAAAGAGACTATCAGGTTTTTTCCGCACCTTACGGCAGTTCCTACGAGCGGACAGTCGTGACCAGGATCTGTCGATATTGATGACCCCGGGCCAGTCCGTTGAGAGTTACTTTGAGCATGCCTTTTTGGCAAATCATTTGGACTTCACTCTTGCTGAAGGGGACGATCTGACGGTCCGTGGCAACCGTCTTCTGTTGAAGACATTAAGTGGTCTTCGCCCGGTCTCTGGTGTGTTGCGCCGAGTGATCGATCAAGATATTGATCCGTTAGAACTCAATGGATTAAGCCGTCAGGGCACACCAGGATTGATGGATGCAGTTCGTCGTGGTGGCGTTCGGATGGGTAATGTGCCTGGTGCCGGTGTGATTGATTCACCGCTATGGATGGGGCGTTTCGAAGGGCTCTGCCAGAAGCTGCTTGGCGAGGAATTAATTCTGAAAACCCTTCCGGCGCTCTGGCTTGGCGATGAGGACGAGCGGGAGGAGTTTGAGACGCTTTGGCCCGATGTGTTGGTCCGACATGCATCGGCATTTCCAGCGGGCGAGTCCTTTGTTGTAAGAGACCTTGCTGAACCGGAAAAAGATGCATTGAAAGCGCGGATCACTGCTGATCCATCAAGTTGGGTCGGGTGGCAAGCGATCGATTTGGAGACAGTTCCGGTTGCTGAAGGAACAGCCCGTGGTGAATCTTTTGCGGTGCTTCGAATGTACACCGCACAATCCCAAGACCAGAAAGTCGATGTGATGCCAGGCGGTCTTGCGTCGTGTAACCATGATGCGTCCTGGGCACAGCTGCGTCCGAATACACCTGAGCGTTACAAAGATCTCTGGGTAATGGGGATGGAGCCTGATAATCAACTCTCTATGTTCGCTGAGATGGATGCGCCGGCGCTTGGTCCACTTGATCAGTCGATGACACCAAGCCGCGTTGCTGATGCTATGTTTTGGCTAGGTCGTTACGTTGAGCGTGCCGATGGGCTGACGCGTCTGGTACGCGAGGTATTGGCAGGCGCCATTGACGTGCGTAACGAACGTCAGCAAGCAGCGATGTGGTTGTTGGGTGCGCAGTTTAGAGTCGATGAAATCAACTTCGAAGACGCCGCGTCGGAAATCCATCAACTAATGTTTACCAGGGCAGCGCCGGGCGGATTAAGTGAATTGATCAACGCTATCATACGTAACGCTCGGGCTACTCCGGACTATTTGAGTGATGATGCTTGGCGGGCTCTTGTTAATTTGGAGCAAATGATCGAACGGATTGGCTGGATGAAAAATGCAGATGCGGGTCGATTACTTGACCAGGTGGATTTGATTCTGATGCAGTTGGCTACGTTCTCAGGTCTGAGTAATGACACGATGAGCCGCACGTTTGCGTATCGTTTTATGGATATCGGTCGCCACTTAGAGCGTGCGAGCAAGACATCGATGCTTCTGAATTACGCGTTCCGGACGCTGAAGCCCCAAGACATCAATCAATGGGAGTTGGTTCTTGAAGTGACTGATACTGTGATGACTTACAGGCGTCGCTACAGGACTCGACTGCATCCAACAGCCTTATTGGACCTTTTGTTGCTCGACATCGAGACACCTCGCGCGATTGGTTATCTGGCGGCACGTATTGAAAATTTGGTCCAAGGGCTGCCCGTACAGCAATTAGTTGGTCGTAAGACACAGTTACAGCAATTAGCATTCCGGATCCATGCTGGTCTTCAGATGGCACAAACTGAGGATTTGATGACTATTCAGGGGTCGGCGAAGAAACCGCTGTTTGAAATGTTGGATCTACAGATCGAGACACTCTCGAGTTTGAGTGAGGCGATTACGCTTGCGTATTTCAGTCACGCGGACGTGCCTCAACAACTGATGAAGGTCAACTGATGCGGTATCGTGTCAGGCACAGAAATCGATATCAGTACGGGCAGCCTGTGAGTCTGTGTCACAGCCACGCTAGATTATTGCCCCGTGACACACTAAATCAACAGGTTTTGAGTGCACGACTAACGACTCTACCTTTGATTGAGGACGTCCACGAGCGCCAGGATTTGTTTGGTAATCGGGTTTCGCAATTCTCAATTGATGAACTACACGCTGAATTGAACGTCTCGGCTGAGTCTGAAGTGGAAGTCCGTCCAACACGGGTTGATCTGGAAAATGATACGGCCTGGGATAATGGTTTGGAGATTCCACTGAAGACAAGACTGTATTGCAGACCGAGTTTATATGTACCAACCGGCAACGCAGATATCAGGCGATTTGCATCAGGATTTTTTAAAGCCGGTCGCGGTCTTCTCGAGTCTATCAATGCGTTGAATACGCTGATTTTTAATGAGTTCGTCTATGACCAGAATTTTAGCGATGTTGAGACGCCCGTCGGGCTTGTTTTATCTGAAAAGCGAGGTGTCTGTCAGGATTTTGCGCATTTGATGTTGGCAACATTGAGATCCCTAGGAATCGCTTGCCGTTATGTCTCTGGATACCTAGAAACGGATCCACCGCCAGGGCAACCTAAACTCATGGGCGCCGATGCCTCGCATGCTTGGGTGAGCGTATTTGTTCCGGGAACTGGCTGGATTGATTTTGATCCGACCAACGGGTTACTCCCATCTGAGCGCCACGTGACGCTCGCTTGGGGGCGGGATTATGGCGATGTGGTTCCGCTGAAGGGTTTGATGACCGGAGGTAGCCAACACGCGCTTGAAGTATCCGTGGATGTGACGTCTCTAGACTAGGCGTGCCTGGATGGCCTGGTGAAGAGAGAGAATTCTCCTGGCTTCTTCTGCGTGTAGCTTCTCAATCAATTGTCCATTGA
Source organism: Litorivicinaceae bacterium (assembly GCA_049623565.1). Classification (GTDB taxonomy): domain Bacteria; phylum Pseudomonadota; class Gammaproteobacteria; order Pseudomonadales; family Litorivicinaceae; genus HIMB30. The sequence continues at coordinate 9,225 of JBMZTF010000025.1, read as the reverse complement.
GTAAACAGAGCCCATCCCCGCGCCTGTGTGCGTCGTCCCAGGCAGCCCTGATCTTCTTGGCGCGTCCGATGTCATCATCAGATGGTGTAAAAACTTTGTTAGCGATTGCAATCTGGGATGGGTGAATTAGGGTTTTTCCATCAAAGCCCAGTTCTCGTCCGTGCTCACATTGCACTTGATAAACCTCTGGATTGGCCAGATCCAAGCACACGCCATCCAAGACATTGATGTTCGCTTCTCGTGCAGCGAGAACGCAATGTGAGAGTGCGTACAAGAGCCCATCGCGACCGATGGTCGCTGGGACACGCAAGCATTTTGCTAAATCTGACGTCCCTAGCAGGAGTGCGCCGACACGCGGGTGTGCCTGGCAGAGTTCTCTTGCATTGAAAACACCGCCGGGTGTCTCTGCCATTAGCCATAATTCAATGCCAGAATCGTATCCAAGCGAATCCATTTGTTCGCCCAGCCGGTCGATGTCGGCTGGTAACTCTGCCTTGGGGACCACGATCGCATCCAGGGGCACATCGACAAATGCTTGAATATCATCCGTGTGCCAGTCGCGCCCGATACCATTGACGCGAACGGCGATTTCACGCGGATCGAATCCGCCCTCAGTGACAGATGCCTTTGCAGTTTCCCGTGCAGTTTTTTTTGTATCGGGGGCAACCGCGTCTTCAAGGTCTAGGATGACCACATCACAGTCAAGTGTTCGCGCTTTTGATATAGCACGTTCATTGTGGGCGGGCATGAAGAGTGCGCTACGACGTGGAGTCATCGTCAAGCCCTAGGGTGATGGGTTAGGTTGGCTGACATGGATTAGTTCGATTCCATCGAGTACTTCGTCAGAGAGCCTTAGGTCGTGTGTATCGATGTTTTCTTTTACCTGATTTATTGAGGTTGCCCCAATGATATTTGATGTCACAAATGGACGTGATGTCACGAAAGCGAGCGCCATTTCTGTCAATGACAGGCCGTGCTTGGCTGCAAGTGCAGCATAAGCCTCTGTCGCGTGTGTTGCTTCGAGATTAGAGTAGCGGCTGAAGCGATCGAAGATGGTCAAGCGCGCGCCTTCAGGGCGGTTGCCACCTAGATATTTACCAGACAGAACCCCAAACGCGAGTGGTGAGTAAGCAAGTAGGCCCACAGACTCGCGGTGAGAAACCTCAGCGAGACCGATCTCGAAGGTTCGATTCAGGAGCGAGTAAGGATTTTGAATCGACGCGACGACAGGAAGACCCTCACGACGCGCGATTTCAAGGAACGTCATTACGCCCCAAGGTGTCTCGTTTGAGAGGCCGATGGCACGTACTTTACCGTTCGCGACGAGACTCTCTAGCGCCTTGAGGATTTCATCTATTGGGGTTTCATCTATCCCGTCGACGTGATTGTAGCCAAGTCGACCAAAGAAATTAGTCGATCTGTCGGGCCAATGGAGCTGATATAGATCCACGTAGTCGGTTTGTAACCGATCGAGTGATGCGTTGATCGCCTCATCTAGGTGCGCTTTGGTGTGCCGTGGACCACCGCGAAAGTAATTGATCCACTCACCGGGGCCGCAGGCCTTGGTGGCAATCACGAGATCATCCCGCCGACCACGTTGATTCAACCAAGAACCAATGTATTGTTCGGTCGCTCCTTGCGTGTCCGCTTTTGGTGGGACGGGATATAGCTCAGCGGTATCAATAAAATTAATTCCACGCTCGTCGCAGGCATAACTCAATTGCTCGTGTGCTTCGGCTTCACTGTTTTGTTCGCCCCAGGTCATGGTACCGAGACAAATGGATGTGACGTCAATTCCGGTTTTACCCAGTGGACGTTTTTCTATCATGCAGGTTCCTTGTAGTTTTTAGAGTAGCGCCGTATCCATTCGACGCAGAGCATCTCCTAAGGTGACGGGATTCGTTCCAAAATTCAAGCGGGTAGCCGTGTCCGAACCAAAAGCTGTCCCTGGGGAAAGCCGTACCCCTTGACGTACAAAACGTTCCGACAAATCTGTTTGATTGTATGACTCGATCCAGGCAAGGAACGTTGCATGTCCGGTGGTGACCTCAAGTTCAGGGTAGCCTTTTGCCCACTCGGTGACTGTGTTTCGGTTCTGTTTCAACGCGTTGATGAGTTCACGATGCCAAAGCCAACCATGGCGGAGGCAGGATTCAGTGACCGCGTACGCAAGTGTTGCGACGTGTGGCATTGCGACCTGTGTTTCAAGGAATCGCTGTCGTGTATTAGGCTCTGGAATGATCGCTATAGCGCAACCAAAACCTGCCACATTGAATGTTTTGGTTGCTGCCATTAATGTGATCGTAGGTTGATCATTCGGCGCAATAAGGCCCAGTGGATTGTGTGGTTTGTCATCTAAGATAAGATCGGCCCAAATTTCGTCACTAATGATCAGCGTGTTGTTCTCGGATGCGATCGTTGCGAGCTCGTGGATAAAATTTCGGGAAAAGACTGTGCCGCCCGGATTATGCGGATTACACCAGAGAATAGCTGAGGGTTCCCCCTGTGTGTTTAGGATCTCTTTGATGTCAGCGAGAGATGGTTCAAGCGTCTCGCCCTCACGGTTAAGTGAAATCGGGTGTTGAATTCGCTTCTCCACTAACGGCACCGTCTTAAAATACGGATAGGCCGGTGTGGGTGTGAGTATATGTTGGATGTTAGGGTGCGCCATGAGCGCAAACCGCATACCCGGGACTACGCCAGCGACGGGCACAATCCAGTCACGATCGACACTCCATTGGTGTCGTATTTGGAGATGCTCGACCCAGGCATCCCTGAACCCTGGAGGCTCAGTGCCATAGCCAAAGATTCCGTGCTCTACTGCATGGTAAATGGTCTCTCTAACGCAGGGAGGGGGTCTGCAATCCATATCTGCGACCCATAGCGCTAGCTCATTGTCTGGGAATGTTGACCATTTTAGGCTCGCGTGTGCGCGACGTTCACTCGGACTTGGATGCCATTGCATTGTTGGGTTGCCTTAATGCAAGAAAAAGACCTGCCGCGATCAGTGTTCCTGCAATCCCGTGACTCAGGGTCAGAGATTCATTTAAGAAGATATACGCTAGTATGACACCGTAAAGCGGCATTAGGTGGATATATTGGCCCGCTACCTGTGCACCGAGTTGTCCAACACCGTAGTTCCAGCAAACATAGGCACCGAGCGAGGCAAAGATAGCGACATATCCGACCGCATAGAGTGTGTCGATGGTGAGTGGAATAGGTGGTTCGTTTAACGGATTGACGCTTAACAGAAGTCCGTTAAAACAGACTCCAAAAAATACGATGTACGCAAGAAATCCTGAGCCCGAAAGTTCGCTTGGTTTTTTGCGGAGTGTCAGCGAATAGAGTGCCCAGCCGATGGATGATGAAATTACCCATACATCACCTGGGTTTACGGTTAACTCGTCGGATTGTCCTCTTAAAATCAGATAAGCCACTCCAGCTAGTGACAACAGAATCCCGATACCGCGTCTTGTGCTCAGGGTATCTCCAAAGAATAGTACGCCGAACAGTACGATCCAGACCGGAATCGATGAGTTAATTAAGAGCGCGTTAGTCGCTTCTGTGTCTCTCAAACCTAGATAAAGTAGCACATTAAAACTAGCAACCGATAAGAGAGCTAAGATTGATAGGATCGGAAGATTCTTAATTATTATTTTGAGTTCCGATCGAACCGTATGAAAGGTAAAAGGTATGAGTAGGCATAGCGCGAATAACCATCGATAAAACGACATCGTGATCGCTCCGAGATCCGATGCAAAAGCCCGACCGACGATGAAATTGCCTGCCCAGAATAGAGGCGGGAGCAAAAGCACCAGATAGGGCCAGGTGCGGCCCATCAGTCTGCAAGTCGCCGATATTTTACGCGCGTTGGGATGATTTCACCGCCCAAGCGTTTCTTTCTATCTTCCTCGTATTCAGTGTAGTTGCCCTCGAAAAAGGTCGCTTGTGAGTCACCTTCATAGGCCAAGATGTGTGTCGCGATGCGGTCCAAAAACCAACGGTCGTGGGAGATTACGAGCACAGTACCTGGGAAGGTGAGGAGCGCCTCTTCCAAAGCGCGTAGTGTTTCGACATCGAGGTCATTTGTCGGTTCGTCAAGCAGCAAAACATTCCCACCTTGCTTTAACGTTTTGGCAAGGTGCAACCGGTTACGCTCACCGCCTGACAAATCTTTTACAAACTTCTGCTGATCACCGCCTTTAAAATTAAACCGGCCCAAATAGGCACGACTCGGGATCGAGTAGTTGCCGACAGTGATGATATCTTGCTCACCCGAGACCTCAGCCCACACTGTTTTAGATCCATCCAGCGCGTCACGCGACTGGTCGACATAGGCGAGTTCAACTGTATCTCCTAACTCAACGCTTCCTGAATCCGGAGACTCTTGGCCGGTAATCATTTTAAAGAGCGTCGACTTACCGGCGCCGTTACCACCGATCACACCCACAATGGCGCCCGCTGGGACCGAGAAACTAAGATCTTCGATCAGCATCTTGTCATCGAATGCTTTATTCACGTGACTAAATTCGATGACCTTATCCCCGAGCCGCGGCCCTGGCGGGATATAGATCTCCTGGGTCTCATTCCGTTTTTGAGTGTCTTGGCTTTGTAGCTCTTCAAATGCCTTCAGACGCGCTTTTGACTTAGCCTGGCGGCCCTTAGAATTTTGGCGCACCCACTCAAGTTCACTCTTGATCGTCTTTTGACGCGCCTCCTCTGATTTCTGCTCTTGCTCTAGTCGCTTTTCTTTGGCTTCGAGCCAGATCGAGTAGTTCCCTTCAAATGGGATACCTCGGCCCCGGTCAAGCTCTAAAATCCAACCAGCAGCATTGTCTAGGAAGTAGCGGTCGTGAGTGACGGCGACCACTGTCCCGTCGAAATCAACCAGGAAGTGTTCAAGCCAAGCGACTGACTCAGCGTCCAGATGGTTAGTAGGCTCGTCTAGAAGCAGCATGTCAGGCTTCTGGAGTAACAGGCGGCATAATGCGACGCGACGTTTCTCGCCACCAGACAGGTGTTCAATCTTCGCATCCCACGGCGGCAGGCGAAGTGCATCGGCGGCTTGTTCGAGAATTCGATCCAGCTCCCAGCCGTTTACCGCATCAATTTTGTTTTGCAACTCTCCTTGCTCTATCAAGAGATCATTCATCTCATCGTCAGACATCGGTTCTGCGAACGCGGCAGATATTTCATCAAAACGTGTTAGGAGTTGTTTGATTTCTCCAGCACCTTCTTCGACAGCATCACGAACATTTTGCTCGGGATTCAGCTGAGGCTCCTGTGGAAGGTACCCCACATTGATGCCGGGTTGCGGACGCGCCTCTCCATCAATCTCAGTATCGACGCCAGCCATAATTTTCAAAAGCGTTGATTTGCCTGAGCCATTGAGGCCAAGGACACCAATCTTTGCTCCTGGGAAGAAAGACAGAGAGATGTCTTTTAAGATCTCGCGTTTTGGGGGAACAACCTTGCTCACCCGATTCATGGTGTAAACGAACTGTGCCATGTGAAGCCTGGAATCCTGTCAGTAAAAGCGATTAGGCCGTCGAGGATATCAAGATTTAGGACCGGAGTGCGATCGCTCGACCTAATCTTGCCTTGAATGTATTCTCAAGTTTGATTGATGAGAGTGACTTGATGCGAATAGTTCCTGTCTTTGGTGGTCCGAAGACACCCACAACCCTATGGTGGCTCACTGGCGTCATGCTCTTATTGGAGGGTTTGGCGCAGCTGTCAGACCAAGGCTGGTTTGGTGTATTTGATCTACGAAGCCTGATGATATCGCATGCTGCGTTTTGGGACTTTTTGTTTCCACCAGGAACGGTTGACCATGCGCTATATCTCGGCCAGCCCTACGCGATGTTGATTACCTACGCATTTCTGCATGCCGGCACCATTCACGTGTTGATGAATACTGTGGTCCTTATTGCGCTTGGGAAAACCATGGCTATCTATTTCGGTTTGCGTTTGACTCTTTTGACGATGCTTATTAGCGCAATCGTCAGCGCTGTTATGTTTGGTCTCCTAGAGAAAACACCTGCGCCCATGGTAGGGGCCTCTGGTGTGGTTTTTGGTTTGATTGGGTTTTGGCTGCAGGCATCGCGTGCTGAACTTGGGCGCTCGGACCGATCATTGGCTTCAATAATTATGAGCCTAATCGTCATTCATCTGTTATTACATGTCTTCATGGGAGGGCAAATCGCATGGCAGGCGCATTTAGGTGGTTTCGTTGCTGGCTACTTTCTTATGCCTTTATTTATTGATGGTCGTGGTTTTCCTACTCACAAACGCTAGTTCACCGAGAGGATCCGGCTTTTAAGATTACAAGATGGTCGATAACTGGTCGTGTACTCACTAGAAGGCGGTAGATTTAGCGGTATTTCGAATTCTAGTAAACTCAATCTGGCTTAATTCAAGACAATCGATCTTCGAGCTTAGCAGTGATTATTTGCCTGTATCTGAGCAACCGTAATGAAGGGTGCGAGACATGTGTATTATCCCCATGATTCCTCGTTCAACTATGGTTCATTCATCGTGCCTTGATCTCGGATATGGAAATGACTCTGTGGCTCTCGAATGTAATGGCGTGCGGTGTCACCAAACAACTCGGTCTAAAGACATGGCAAACTATCCGGATGACAGAACGAGACCCTCACCAAAATCCGTTTTTGGCACTGAATTTCTTCGAGTTTGCTGCCATATCGGTGCTGGTTCTTACTTTTTTTCCTGTATCGCTGGTGGTGTGTTGGGTCGCGTTTGGCACAAAAACCGCGCGTTACCTAATTGAGGCGATGATCAAAGACTGGGTCCAGACTATGCTGATTTTAGCGGGCCTTGCGGTATTGTTATTTGGTGGATTGGTTTGGGGGTTGATTGAATGGATCGCATGATGATGCGGACAGGACTCTGGCTTCTGGCTCTGTCAGTCATTTTAGGTGCGTTTGGGGCCCATGGCCTCCAGATGATGGTGATCCCTGATCGATTAGAGACCTGGGATACGGCTGTTAGATATCATGCGTGGATAAGTATTTTATTGATTGTGCTAGGTGGTTCGTTTTTTCAGGTCTCTGTGTGGGTGTATCGACTGCTTATCTTGGGTCTTTCGGCCTTTTCTGGTTCGCTATATCTGCTGGTTATATTGGATGTTGGGGCACTCGGTGCGGTCACGCCGTTCGGGGGCATTTTGTTGATCGCTGGGATTTCTATGGCTGCGATTACCTGTCGGGAGGCAGACTAATCTGAATGCTTAAGCCGCATTGCATTGACAACTACACTTACGGATGAAAGCGCCATCGCGGCGCCAGCAATAGCGGGACTCAGGAGCCCAGACATTGCAAGTGGGATACACAACAAGTTATAGCCAAATGCCCAGCCAAGGTTCTGCCGGATCACTTTGCGAGTTTTTCTGGCGTAGTGAATGGCCTCCGGAATTAAGCGGAGATCGGCGTGCATTAGAACAATAGGTGCAGACTGGAGCGCGATCTCACTCCCACTGCCCATCGCAATTCCCACGTCAGCCTTTGCCAGCGCAGGCCCGTCGTTAATTCCGTCACCAACCATGGCGATCTTTTGTCCTTTGGATTGATAGGATTCAATGATCTCAATTTTCTGGCTCGGAGACAGTCCGGAATGGAAGGCATCGATGCGTAACTCGGCTGTGAGCTTGCTAACAACATGTTCGTGATCACCCGAGAGCATCACTGTGGTTTTGCCATTTTTTTTGAGTGCATCGATCACGGCACGAGCTTCTTTTCGGGTAGCGTCAGAAAATTTGACGCGACCGAGAAGCTGTCCATCTTTACTTAAATAACTGCTTGTCGATTGACTTGATACCGGGACAGCAGATGTATCGTCTGTGACGAATGAAAGCTGGCCCAGTTTGTAGTTGGCTTCCCCGATGATGACAGAGATCCCCTGACCAGGCAGCGTGACAGCATTGTCTCCAGCTGTCATCGGGATTGATGGACGGTCTAGATCCCGAACAACAGCCTGTGCGAGCGGGTGGGTTGACTCGCGGGCTACCTGGACTAAGCGATTTATGAACGTCTCGAGGTCTATATTTTGGGCCTCAGTATGGATCACTATAGGCTCGCCTTTTGTCAGTGTGCCTGTTTTGTCAAATGCGACAACCTCGACTTCTGGAAGAGCTTCAAGTGTCTGTATATCTTTGACCAGAACCCCTTTTTTTGCGAGTAACCCGGTTCCTGCGACTAAGGCGGTGGGTGTGGCCAGTCCGAGTGCACATGGACAAGCGATCACCAAAACACTAATCGCCGCAGCGACTGCATATTCCATCGCTTGTCCTAAGGCCAGCCACCCAGCGAAGGTTACGGCCGCGAGTATCAGAACTGTAGGCACAAAGATGCGACTGACGCGATCGACGAGCCTTTGAACCGGTGCTTTACCCATCTGTGCATTTTTTACAAGTTCCGCGACTTGTGACACGGTGGATGCATCGCCCACACGTTCGGCGCTGACTCGGATAGTGCCGTTCACAACCAGTGTGCCCGATATCACAGAATCACCGGTTGATTTGTGTTCAGGGGTTGATTCCCCTGTCACTGCTGAGGCATCGATATCGGCTTCGCCCACAATTACGATACCGTCTGCACCGATCCGCTCACCCGCACGAATGATCAGTACATCGCCGGATGAAATTTCATTGAAATCGAGTGTGGCCTCTTTTCCTTGTCGTAAGCAAGTGACCCTTTTTGGCCTTAAGCTATATAGTACTGAAACAGATTCAAGAGCACTTTTCTTCGCCCTGTTCTCAATGTTTTTTCCGACCAGAACGAGAGTGATCACCACAGCTGAGGCCTCAAAATAGAGGTGGCCTATCGCGCCTGATCCAAGCGACATCCACTGGTAGAGACTGTAGCTGTATGCAACGGTGGTTCCAAGCACAACGAGCGTATCCATGTTAGCCTCACCGCGTCGCAGTGCAGCGAGGGCGCCTCGATAGAACCGGAGCCCAAACCAAAACTGGATCGGGGTCGCGAGTGCCCACTCGAAAGCGATCGGTAAATGCTTATTGGATCCAAGCCACATCCCGATCATCTGGATTACGAGAGGTGATGAGAGAAGCGCGGCGATCCATACACCTCCATGGTCGTTTGATTCACCAGTCGACGTGATATTCTCCGGTGCGGCGATCTCAGTGAATCCGTGCGCTTCTAGGGCCTTTTTCAATGCTTGTGTGTTGGCGTCGGGTAAGGTTGTAAA
>JBMZTF010000024.1:0-13734 GCA_049623565.1 Litorivicinaceae bacterium | reverse complement strand
AGTCGGAATTGATAGACCAAGGGATCCAAACGGCTCCCAATCGGTGCAGTGATACATCCCAGTAACTACCGCACTTTCTTCTGATGCTGAAAGTGGACCGCCTTTTCCTGCCTGTCCACCATGCCAGCCGGCGTTAACGAGAAAGCACCGTGTTTCGTGTGCTGCGAGTAAATCTTCTAAAATAAATACGTAATCATCGAGATTCCGGGGTAAGAGTGTATCCATAAATCCTGGCGTAAATCGAATATCGATTTTTGCCTGGCGTTCCTCCAGGGGACCGAGGTGATTGCTGTACCCTAAGATAAACCATGCCAGACATTGCTCTCGCGTGATTTTAGCCAGAGGGGGTAGTATTCCTAGAGGGTCTGTAGCTAATACGACCAACTGGCTCGGCCCGCGTGTGGAGGATTCTTGGGTCGCGTTAAGACGTGTGAGAGGAACAATCAAGTGGCTCAGTGTTCGAATCTCTGATTCAGTGTCTGTAGGTTCGACGAGTGGTTCACGATCGCTCCCAAGCGCTAGGTTTTCAGCAATTGTGCCGAAACGTAATGCTTCATCAAGGTCGATCGGGAGATTCCGATCGAGATGAAGTCGGCAGCCATCTGCAAGCCGATGCAACCCTTGATTGGACCATGAAAGCCCTCGGTCACCAATTAATTGACCACAACGCAAAGCCCAGGTTGTCTTTTGAGTGCCTGCTGGACCCAGGAATAATGTAATTTCCTCGTCGCCTTGAGAGGCGGCGCCGTGCAAGGGTAGCGCATTTTTTTCAGGAAGGAGTAAACCCAACAGCGTTAGAAGCGTGCGACGCATCTCTCCGGCCGTAAGATCTCCGCCCATTAAAATCCTACGTTTACCAACGTGAATTAAAATTACACCTCCGCCATCACTTAAGATTTCCGCGTCACCGAAGCTGGCGATCGGTGCCCAAATTAATTTCCACTCGGGTTTTTCGCGTGGATTAAACTCAGACGGGATGTGGCACAAGTGGTGGCAGCTAATGGAGTGCCATGCGCTTACGGTTGTGATTTCAAGTGGTACCGCGATGTCTGTATTGACACCCATGTGGGCATGGACTCTGTAGCGATCTCGCTCTGCGACATCATCTTTGACACGTTCCCAGATCGACTTGAAAACGCCACTATCAAGCAGATGGAACTGGGCATTCGCGCGGATCACGTCGCTGACGGAGGGCTCATTGACGATAAACCGCTGGACTACGGTGTTGCGCTGGGTTGGCACAGCCAAGGCACCTTTTGCGGATAACTGACCCTCGCCTAAAGCGAGTGCGTGTTCAACTAGTTCGGCCAAGGTAAGATCGTCGTAACGACTTGACCTATCGGTTTTCATTGTAACGTGTCAGACCTCGGTGGCTGATCAGAGAGTAGCCATTCTAAGTCAGCCTGATCGTATTGGTATACCCGCCCGCAAAAATGGCAATCAACAGAGAGAGAAGGTTGCTCCGCGAACATTTGTCTTACTTCTTTTTCACCAAGTGCCTTGAGAGCTCGAGAAGATCGTTCCTTTGAGCAAGAGCAGCCGAATTTGATATTCCAGGGATCGAGACCTCTAGGATTAAGCTCGTGAAATAATTTGTAGATCAGAAGCGGGCCTGCTTCTGAGGCGAGCTCTTGGTCGGCAATCGTTTCTGCAAGTATTGAAAGTGTTTCCCAGTTTGAGCGCTCTCGCTGGGGTTTTCCGCCTTCCTCTGGGATTCGTTGGATCAGGAGTCCTCCGACGGTCGTTTGGTCACTCGCCAGCCACAGTGTCGTGTCCAGCTGCTCAGAGTTCTCAAAATAGTGATTGATACATCCTGAAATTGATCCTGATTCTAAAGGTACAATACCTTGATAACGCTCGCCCTGTCTTGGATCGACTGTCACGGCCAGATAGCCCGTTCCCACCAGATTTTCGAAGGTATGCGCATCACCTAAATCACTCCACTGAGCCGTAGACCGAACACGGCCCTCAGACGAGCACTCAGCAACCATCATCGTTATTGGGCCGGAGCCTTTGACCTGGAGAATCATCTCACCATCAAACTTGAGCATGTGAGACAAAATACAAGCAGCCGCCACAAGCTCTTCGCATAGTGTTTTGACAGCAGAGGGCATATTTTGATGATTAAGCATGTCGTTCTTTGTTTTACCAAGCCGCACAGTAATGAGCCGAGCATCTGGCGCATCATCGCAAAGATAGCGACGGACCGCGTCTTGGTCGGCTGTAAGTTCAGTCATTAAAAATTCCTTTTAACTTTGTCATTTGACGGCGTTCTCGTTTATTTGGACGATGATCTGCTGGCTGGAACCCTTCGCGGGAAAAGCGATTTAAATCCCGCTCTGTTTCACGCTTTTTAACTGACTCCGCAGTTTCTTCGTAGAGAAGTTGTGCTTCCGATGCAGGCCGTCGATCCTCTCGAACATTTCGAACGATGACTACCATATCCACTTGTCCTCGTGAAATTTCAATCTCTAGTCCAGGCGTTATTATCTTCGATGGTTTTGCTTTGACCCCATCGATGTGGATTTTGCCTCCATCAACTGCATCGCGAGCGAGCCCCCTGGTTTTGAAAAAACGGGCTGCCCAAAGCCATTTATCAAGCCGTACCCCGCTCATGACTCTCCCAGCGCCTTTAACCTAGGTAACAGTACATCAAAGTCGTCGATCCCTTGCCTCCATGTAGTCCGCGGTGGTTCAGATAGATTAGGATGCCTGATCTCGACAATTTCTCTCACGCCAGCGCGATCGGCAGCCTCGAGTACCTTAGACGAGTCGTCCATAAACACCGCACGATTTGGGTCTATTGAATAATCCTCAAATAGCGCCACCCAAAACCCAGGATCTTCTTTTGCGACACCGTATTGGTGACTTGACACAATCCCGTCGACCATCTCGCTCAGTGGAACAACATCCAGCTTCAATTGAATCACCTCGGGATGCGCGTTGGTGGCAATCAAGGTTCTTAATGGCAGGGGCTGGAGTACTTCTAGAAACTGTTTTGCGTGAGGTCTAAAACGGATCAGATGCGCGAGCTGTTTCTTCGCCCCAATGAGGTCGATACCAAAAAATTCTGCCCAGTAGTCCGTGCAATACCAGACAAGGGTCCCCTCATGCTTTTTTAGTTCTTCGCGAAACCGGTCGCGTATATTGATTTCTGAGTCCCCAGTCATACCTGCGACAATTGAGTGCAGATTTTTTAACCAAAACGTTGCATCGTAATGCAGGTCAAGTAGCGTTCCGTCCATATCAAGTAAGACGTCATCGATTGATTGCCAATCAATATCAAAGGGCATACGGCGCCTCTTTTGGCAAATTAAATAGGTGAAACACAGCGCGGTAGATTCGGGCGATATCATCCAGTCCGGCATAGCGTCCGCTGGGGCCACCATGCCCCGCATTTAACTCGGTATACAAGAGAAAGGGCCCGCCTTTCGAAATCGCTTGAAGCCGGTGAATCCAGCGTGCGGGTTCCCAGTAGGTGACACGCGGATCAGTAAGGCCAGCGGTTGCCAAGATACACGGATAGGATCGTTTCTCTACCATCAGTGTGGGCGAGAAATGACCCAGACGACGTCTGGCATCTTTAGACTCGATAGGGTTACCCCATTCTGGCCATTCAGGCGGGGTCAGCGGTAAGTCAGCATCGAGCATTGTCTCGAGGACATCTACGAAGGGGACATCTGCGATGACGCCTCTGAATAGCTCAGGTCGGCGCATCACCGCTGTCCCTACCAATAAACCACCGGCACTCCCTCCGTGCAGAATAATGTTGCCGGCTGATGTCCAGCCCTGTCGGATCAGTGTTTCCGCAGCACCGATGAGATCATCAAAGGATTTATCTTTATCGGCCATACGGCCGAGCCGGTACCAATGATAGCCATTCTCCATGCCGCCACGAACGTGCGCTGTGACGTGAATCACCCCACGTGTCAGCAGTGTCCTTCGGCTCGCGCTGAAGCCCGGTGTCAAACTCATACCATAGGCACCATAGCCTGTCAGAAGCACAGGACTTTCAGGGTGTGGCGTGACGTCTTTGTGATGGACGATCGTGAGTGGAACTTCTTGTCCATCTCCTGAGACTCCATATGCTCGACGGACAACGTAGTTGGATTCAGTATGGCCATTTGGTGGCGACGACACTTTAAGCCGTTTCGAGTTCCCGGTTGCGAGATCAATTTCGCGCACTTCAGGAGGTATAGCTGGAGTTGAGACACGCATCCGAATCGTATCGCGGTTAAAGCCAGGCAACGGATCTAGATGTGTGTCGTGGATCGATGTTGACAGGATGAGTTCTCGTCTAACTTTGAACTGGTTCGGATTTGGCTCAACAATGAGATAACGCCCACAGCCCTCTTCTGAGTACTCAATGACCCAGTGCTTTTCCAGCACCTCATAATCGCTGAATAAAGCCTTCTTCTTAGGTACCCAGAGAGTCTCCCAATGCTCCGGATTACTGCGAATCTTTGCTTTTGGTAGGGGTGCTCTGAACAGCGCAAAATCCTCATGTCCATGATTGCCTCGGATGATCAGGTACGGGTCGACATGCTCAAGTTCGTATTCAAGGCCCTCGATCCAATCTGTGACAGCGATTGGCGATAGGTTTTCGAGGTCTGCTGGTAATAAAAAGCTTTGGTTTGTTTGATGGTCGTGGATGTCTATCGTAATCCAGGCAGCAGAGCTTGTTTTGCCAAGGCCGATAAAGCGACCGGGATGCTCCAATTGATAGATCAGCTGGTCATCTGCCTGTTTTGTCCCGACTATATGGCACCAGACCGTGTTCGGGCGCTGATTTTCGTCGAGACGCGTATAGACAAGCTTACGACTGTCGGTGCTCCATTCAAAATCACCACGACAATCAGTCAGAGGAGTTTCGATTGGTTCGTGGGAGCCTGCTCGGAAGATAGTCAGGGCATAGCGTTCAGAACCCTGTCGATCTTCGGTGACGGCGAATAGTTCATGATCTGGGGAATGATCAGCCGCACCGATGTTGTAGTACGGATGATTGGATGCTCGCTCATCGCCGCAGAGCAAAATTTCGTGATCACTTTGATTTTTTCGGCGTAAAAAGTCTGGATGCTCTGCGTCTTCGACGAAACGTTGCCAGTAGGTATATTTTCCATCTTCGACTGGCACTGAATCATCGCGATCGCGAATTGTGGATTTTAGTTCGTCGATGATCCACTGACGTGAGTCTTGGCCGCCAAGCCATGATTCAGTGGTCTGATTTTGGGATTCGAGGAAGTCTCGGATTTCGTTGGGGAGTGACCCCGGATTCTCGAGAACTTCTTGCCAATTGTCGGCTTTCAGCCACACATTGTCTGTCGTTGGGGTTTGCATTTGCTTAGTGTACGCTAGCCGCTCGCTGATGTGAGGTCTTATGGCAGTCGCTGACTGGATTCGTATTGCGATCCTTTCTCTTGTGTGGGGTGGATCGTTTTTCTTTATGGAGATCATGCTTCAGGAGATGCCTCCGTTAACGAGCGTTCTGGGTCGTTTAATTGTCGGCCTGGCTGGGTTGATTTGTTTATTAAAAATCCTCGGGTATCCGTTAAAGCCACTCATTCAGCAGTGGCGACCGTTTGCGCTCATTGGCCTGATCAATAACGCAATCCCTTTCAGTTTGATTAGCTTCGGCCAGACTGAAATCACAGGATCATTGGCATCGATTATTAATGCATTAACCCCAATAATGACCGCATTGGTGGCACATCAATTAACCACCGATGAGCGTCTATCGTTGAACAAAGTCATAGGGATTGGCCTCGGATTTTTTGGCGTCTTAGTTCTGTTCGGACCCGCGGCCATTGATGGTGGAGCATCGGTACTAGGGATGACTGCCGGCTTTAGCGCAACGATTTGTTATGCATTTGGCTCCGTATATTCAAAACGGTTGAGGGATAACCCGCCGATGCTCAACGCGACGGGCCAGGTACTTTATGGGTCCCTATGGATGCTCCCAATAGTGGTGCTCATAGATCGGCCTTGGGATCTTTCAGTGCCGGGGTTGGATCCTTGGTTAGCAATGATAGGCATTGGTCTATTATCAACAACACTCGCATTTTTTATCTACTTCCGTGTTCTGCAGTCAGCTGGGGCTAGTAATGTCGTCTTGGTCACTTTTTTGGTGCCTCTCAGTGCGTCAGGACTGGGTATTGCCTTCCTCGGTGAGCAACTTGCGTTACAGCACATCATCGCTTATCTGTTGATCGTTTCCGGGCTTGCGGTTATCGATGGGAGAATAGTTGCAAAAGTAACCAAGTTAAGACTAAAGTCGCGCCCGTAGAGTGAGCGATCGTTAAACGGAGTTTCGATGAAAAGAGCACTTCTAACCTTTATGTGTCTGATGGCATCTTCGTCGTTTGCCGACACGGAGAAGGCTACCTTCGGTGGTGGTTGTTTTTGGTGTTTGGAACCGCCCTTCGAGTCGATTCATGGGGTTATCTCTGTCGTCTCTGGTTACGCTGGCGGCTCAGTACCAAACCCTACCTACGCGCAGGTTACCTCGGGCCAGACGGGCCATATTGAGGTAGTTGAGATAACCTTCGACCCACGTATTGTGGATTATCAGACCCTGCTGGATACCTTTTGGAGACAGGTGGATCCGACTGATGCAGGCGGGCAGTTCGTTGATCGTGGTCCACAATACCGTACGGTCATATTCACGCATTCAGAGAACCAGAACGCGCTCGCACTCGAATCAAAAGACCGCCTCAATAAAGCACAAATTTTTGAGTCCCCAATTGTTACTGAGATTTTGCCCGCGCCCATATTTTATGAGGCAGAGGATTACCACCAAGACTATTACAAAAAAAATACGCTGCAGTACACGTTTTATCGGTACAGGTCGGGTCGAGACCAATTCCTGGATAATACTTGGGCCCAACAACCAGCGTTCCGGTCGTTTGATCAGGGTGACCTGAAGAGGAGCAGATACCGAAAGCCGAGCATGGATGAGATTCGATCGCGACTGACGCCGCTCCAGTATCAAGTTACTCAAGAAGAGGGAACTGAGCCACCTTTTCAAAACGCATTTTGGGACCAAAAGACTGATGGTATATATGTAGATATTGTCAGCGGGGAACCATTGTTTAGTTCACTGCACAAATATGATTCGGGGACCGGATGGCCCTCATTCTGGCAGCCTCTTGAGCCTCAGCATATCGTTGAGAGAGATGACAATAAGCTGTGGATGAAGCGTATCGAGGTACGCTCAAAATTTGGCGATTCACATCTCGGGCATGTCTTTCCCGATGGTCCGGCGCCAACAGGTATGCGTTATTGTATCAACTCGGCGGCGCTCGAATTTATTCCAGTGACTGAACTGAAAGCACGTGGATACGAAAAGTATCTGGCACATTTTTCAACAGCGCGTAATTGAAAAATTGCAGAGGAGCACCACCTCTGCTGGCTGTTAACTAGGAAACTCGATATGACGATACAAATTGGATGGCGCGGTGAGGTTGTTGATGTAAAGGGCAATTTACCTACAGTCGGCGAAAAAGCCCCCGACTTTACCCTTACAGCAGACGATCTCAGCGAAATTGAGCTGAGTGACTTTGCGGGTCAGAATCTTGTGTTAAACATCTTCCCTTCCATTGACACGCCTACCTGTGCCACCAGTACTCGCCGATTTAACGAAGAGCTGGCGAATTTAAGCGACACGGCTGTGTTGTGTGTCAGTGCTGATTTGCCCTACGCTCAAAAAAGGTTTTGTGGATCAGAGGGTCTTGAGCGGGTAAAAACCGCCTCGACTTTTCGGTCCACCTTTTCCGACGATTATGGGGTGACCGTTTTGACCGGAATTCGCCGAGGCCTGACCGCTAGGATGGTTGTGGTAATCGATACGGGCGGAACGGTGCGGCATGTCGAATTGGTTAAGGAAGTATCCACCGAACCGGACTACCTTGCTGCTTTGGCTGTTTTGTGATTACCGTAGCAGGGCGGCTACCGACTCGCGGGTCGTCTCTGTCGCCTCTTCGGCCTCCAGTGTTAACCGTTCATAAATGTCGATGATGTCGGTGGCCACGTTGGTAAGCTCGCTGCCTCCGCCAGATTGGCCCCCTGTGTGAGTGATTAAAACGGGTTCCTTTAGGGCATCATTCAGTTCTTGAATCAAGAGCCATGCCCGTCGATACGACATATTGATCGATTTGGCCGCTTTGGATAGCGATTGTTCTCTCTGAATTGCCTTCAGAAGCGCAATTTTCCCCGGGCCGAGAAGCGTATCATCATCGCTGAGTACCAACTTAAGCTTTAGACGAGGCGCAGATACCATCAGCAGTCTCGCTCCTTGACTTGGCGTGTTACTCTCCGAGGGTATAAGACATAGCATGTCCCAATCTTTTTACCACCGCGAGTAACGAACATTCGGTAGGGGTCACTTTTTACACGCACATTCAATGGATCGCCATATGGCCGCTCAAAAGTTGCTGAGGCGCCTGCTAGAACCAACAGTGAACACTTCGTCATCGATTTTGTAGAAACGATAACCCCAACCTCCGCAAGATTGGCGACGATATCTTTACAGAATTCCATGCTAGTGTCTGACCGGGTAAAGTCACGTTCGCCTGCAATTGCCGCGCTAAACCACATGAATCCTAGTAGGATAAAGAGTTGTTTCATATACGAAGCCTAACAAGCGTCCGGCGGACTGAACAGTGTGAATGAGTCGTTCCGCACAGGTTGGATCGGATGGTTTGTTAATTACGGCTTAGAGAGCGGCCCAGACCAGCCCGCCCCATTAAACTGATCATAAGTACCGGGACCGCAGGGCTTGGTCGTCGAATAGGTGAGCCTTCCATTTTGATTCTAAACATGGCGTTTCTATCCTTGTTTCCGTCAATTTAGGTAGACCGAGGTGCAAGCGGCAGAGGTCCAATGGTGTGATTACTGAATCTTGATCAACCAGCGCGCTCGTCGAGCTCCATGTACCGGAGGAACTTTAGCTCAAGTTCCGTTTGCAGTGCCTGATAACGCATGCTTTCCGACGCGACATGATCGGGGTCTGCCTGGAAAAATTCGGGGTCAGTCATTGCCTCTTCAAGTAGCTTAATTTGTGCCTCCACTTGCTCGATCTCTATGCCGAGTGCCTCATATTCCCGCTTTTCGTGGAAAGCAAGCTTCTTTTTGTGTTCGGATTTGATTGAGACAGGTTTATGTTTCTGCCTGATCGTCTTTTTTTCAACAGTCTCCTCGGCAGGCCGCTGACGAAGCCAGTCACTGTAACCCCCAACATACTCCCGTAGTGCTTGATCTGTGTCGAAGGACCAGATACTAGTGACAACTGAATCGAGGAAATCCCGGTCGTGGCTGATGAGAATCAACGTGCCTTTGTAGCCAAGCAATGTATCGCGAAGAATATCAAGTGTTTCTAGGTCGAGATCGTTAGTTGGCTCGTCCATGATCAACAGATTAGCTGGCCTCAAAAACAGCCGGGCCAGTAGTAGTCTGTTCCGCTCCCCGCCTGACAGCATCCGAGTTGGCCCACGAGCGCGTTCAGGTGTAAATAAGAAATCTTGTAGGTAGCCAATGACATGTTTTTTCCCCCCACCCACTTCGACGAACTCAGAACCATGCTGGAGGTTGTCGATCACTGAGATATTGTCGTCAAGTATCTCTCTTAGCTGGTCGAATAGCGCGATCTCAAGATTCGTTCCAAGCTTTGTAGTTCCTGATGTTGGTTCAATTTGACCGAGAAGGGTCTTTATTAGCGTGCTCTTACCCGCGCCGTTGGGACCGATAACCCCAATCCGATCACCGCGAAGAATAGTCGTTGAGAAGCCTTCGAACAGCATTGTGTCGCCGAGGGTGAGGCCGAGGTCTGTCGACTCGATCACCAATCGACCTGATTTTGAGGCGTCAACCAGGTTAAGGTCGGCTGTCTGTTGACGCTCTCTGCGGGCAGCACGCTCGCGTCTGAGTTGTTCGAGTGCACGCACGCGGCCCTCGTTTCGAGTCCGTCTCGCCTTAATGCCCTGGCGAATCCACTCTTCTTCTTTTGCAAGTTTCTTGTCGAAAGCTGCAAATTGATCGGCCTCTGCAGCCAGCTCTTGGTCACGCCTTTGGAGATAGGTCTGATAATTGCACTCATAACTTCTCAGTGTTCCACGGTCCAGTTCGACTATTCGTGTTGCGAGTGCATCCAGGAACCGACGATCATGAGTGATGAATAAAACAGCGCCCTGGAATAGCTTAATTTGTTCCTCCAGCCACTCAATTGCTGGGATATCTAAGTGGTTAGTCGGTTCGTCCAGAAGTAATAAATCCGGCTCAGTCACGAGGGCGCGTGCCAGCATTACGCGACGTTTCATGCCGCCGGACAGAGCGTTGAATTGTTTGTCAGGGTCCAGACTGAACTTAGAGAGGGTTTGAGCGACCATTTGTTCGACTCGCCAACCGTTCGCGGCCTCGAGCGTATGCTGGCATGATTCGAGCTCTCGCATGTGCTTATCTGACGGGTCTTCAGATACCGATCTAAGCACCTGATGGTAGTGTTCAAGAAGCGGTGTCAAATTACCCAGCCCGGAGGCAATGACTTCGAAGATCGTGCCGGTGTTCCCGGTAGGCACGTCTTGAACTAGTCGCGCAACTGTCAGGCTCGAGCTTTTGTTTATATCTCCCGAATCTGCTGGGATTTCTCCTGCGATTAATTTCATCAATGTCGATTTGCCCGCACCGTTTCGACCGAGCAATCCGATCCGCTCTCTTGGTTGAATCTTGAGGCTTAGGTCGTCGAGGATGGCGGGGCCACCAAAACTTACCTGGACGTTTTGCATCGATAAAACGCTCACACAATCCCTCCTTGGAAGCCAATTTGACGCCACGCCTCGTAGAGGACGATAGCGACAGAATTTGAAAGATTGAGACTTCGATTATTCGGAGACATTGGGATACGAAGGACTTCGGTAACAGCCCTGTGATTACGGACGGTTAATGGAAGCCCGCGTGTCTCGGGACCAAAAAGAAGGACATCTTCTGCTTGATAAGCGATTGATTCATAGGACACAGTGCCTTTGGTCGATAGAGCATAAATCCGTTGCCGAGGAGCTTCGACGTAATGCTCCCATGACTCAAATTCGGTGACGCCTGCGAGATCGTGATAATCCAAACCAGATCGCCTGACTGATTTTTCGTCAAGCGAAAAGCCGAGAGGCCGGATCAGGTGTAACTGGCTGCCGGTATTCGCGCACAAGCGAATAATATTTCCAGTGTTTGGCGGGATTTCAGGTTGGTAGAGACACACGGTAAACATGGCAAGACGATACGCATGTTACCCCACGAAAGGAAGCGTCCTGCAGCGTTTCCAAAATGGAACGGATCAAGCAACTCCCCGGTCCTTTATTTACTTGGGATCGGCATCGACTAACCCCTAGGGTACTCAATATGCAATCAGTCGAAACACACATTATTCCGCGGACGTCAGATATCGGCAACCTGGCAGTGAGACGGGCATTGCCGTCGCGCGAAAAGCGTTCCGTAGGCTCGTTCGTGTTCTGGGACCAGTTTGGTCCTGGGGAACTTATTCAGGACGTCGGGCTGGACGTGCGGCCTCATCCACATATAGGGCTCTCAACCTTCAGTTATCTGTTCGCCGGGACCATGCAGCATCGAGATAGCTTGGGTAATGATATTGTTATCGGGCCGGGCGCAGTTAACCTGATGACAGCAGGGTCAGGAATCGTGCATTCTGAGCGCTCCGATCCTGACTCGCGGGCGAGTTTATCTGAACTGTTTGGAATTCAAAGCTGGTTGGCGTTACCCAGATCGTGGGAAGAGACAGCCGCAAGCTTCGATCACTATGGCGAGTCAAGGCTTCCCCAATTTTCTGAAAATGGCGTTGAGGGCCGGGTTTTACTTGGCGATTGGTTTGGCCTCGAAAGCCCCGTGTCTTTCCCGGGGGATTCCATGTATGTGGATTTGCGGATGTCTGAGAACAGTGCGGCGCAGTTTCCGAAAGGTCAAGAAGAGAGGGCTATCTTCAGTGCGCAGGGCGCTATTGAGATTGACGGCATTCTCTATCCTCAATCAGAGCTGCTGGTACTTGCGCCGGGTCGCGATGTTCGTGTGGTGGCCCCTCATGGCGCCCGTGTACTGCTGTTTGGTGGTGCGCCACTCGATGGACCGAGACATCTCTGGTGGAATTTTGTGTCATCAAGTAAGGAACGAATTGAGCAGGCAAAAATTGACTGGTTGGGTGGCCGTTTTGCTCAGGTACCTGGGGACGACGAGTTTATTCCGCTGCCTGAGAGCAGCTGATTCTTGAGCAAATCAGCGAGTGCTTGTTTGGAGATGCCTAGGATTTGTCCGTATACGATGATGGGCATCCAATCTGGGGGGTAGGAGATACTTTTGGGTTTAAATATAACTTCATCAAACGCCAAGACACTGTAATAGAACCCTCGTAGACTGGTTGCAGCGAGCAGGAGGGAACAATGAGGCATTTGACTGATACCCATGCACACACGGTGGCTAGCACCCACGCCTATTCCACAATAGAAGAATATTTCAGGGCAGCCGCAGACAAAGGGCTTCAGTTGTTTAGCGTCACTGATCATGGCCCAGATATGCCTGACTCGCCTCATCCATGGCATTTTGGCAACATGCGCGTGTTACCTCGTATCCGTTACGGGGTTGCAATGCTTCGTGGCGTTGAAGCGAATATCCTACCGGCTAGCCATCGCCCCCTTGACGTCAATGACACGCTCATGAGTTTTATGGACTTTGGGATTGCGAGTTTTCATGAACCAGTGTTCCCACCATCTGATCGCAAGACCAATACGCGGGCGATGATCGCGGCCATGGAGACGGGACTCATACAAATACTTGGGCATCCGGGTAACCCGAATTATCCGATTAACATCGAAGAGGTCGTGCGGGCCGCTCGTGACAACAACGTGTTGATCGAGATCAATAACTCATCTTTCGTGAGCTCGCGTCTTGGCAGTGAACCCCACTGCATGGAAATCCTTGAGACAGTCCGGGCGCTGGACTGGCAGGTGGCTCTCGCGAGCGATTCACATGCGCACTATACTGTGGGGGATGTGGATATTGCTCTTGAGAAAATCGATCAGATCGGATTCCCAGAGAGCAATATCGTGACCCTGAATGCACGGCGACTTTTAGAATTTTTGAGCGAACACGGTAAGCCTGTTGCTAGGGAACTGTCCGCTTGGTTAGTTGAAATCGAGTCGCGAGAGGCTATGGAGCGCTAGTTCTGTCTGCCCAGTTACCCGCGGTCTGACATTTTTCTTGAGTTCCTCGAAGCTGGGCGTATTCTCGCGCTTTAATTTACGGATATCACTTCATGGAACCCGCCGGTTTAGAAATTTTCATTCTCATTTTTGTCGCATTGCTAGCCGGGGCGATTAACACGGTTGCCGGGGGTGGCTCGAATCTCGTGCTTCCGACCTTGATGGTCATGGGTATGCCGCCTGAGGTTGCCAACGCGACGAACCGGGTGGGTATTTTTGTCGAATCCGTTGTCGCGATCTCCGAGTTCAAGCGGCATAAGAAATTAGAGACTTTCGATCTCAAGGCTATTCTCATTCCGATGGCATTAGGGGGGCTCCTCGGTTCATTGGCGGCCGCGTTCGCTCCGCCTGAGATTTTAAAGCCATTTCTGATTGGGACCATGATCGCCATGTCTCTGCTGGTCTTATTTAGACCCGCTGTCGTCTCTCCCCCGAGTGGGACAGAGGTGCGCCGGGTGAGTGCGACTCCGTCTGCTTCGATCGG
>JBMZTF010000023.1:0-14018 GCA_049623565.1 Litorivicinaceae bacterium | reverse complement strand
AAATGTTGGAATACCATACCGACGCCGGAATATTTCGCATCACCTGGACTGTCCGGAGAATATGGATTTGCCAGAAGTTCCATCGAACCAGAGTCAGGCTTCAAAATTCCATAAATCATTTTGACAAGGGTCGATTTTCCCGCGCCATTCTCACCGAGGAGGGCATGAATCTCGCCCTTGTCCACAGAGAGAGTCACGTCGCGGTTGGCAGCAAACTCGCCGAAATACTTACTGATGCCGCGTACGCCAAGGCATTGCCTCGGAGAAGCTGGCAAATATTCCGCGATCGCAATCGACTCAGCCAAATTTAAAACCCACCGTATAAGGAACGCGCAGAATACATCATTCTTTGTTTTAAACCCACGGATTAGCGGGCGGCAGACTGGAAGAAGAAATACTCAGAGCTGATATGTCCGTGCAAGGTAACCAGCCCCTGCTGAATCCAATCCATATCCTGAGTCAAATGATCCGGAGCTAAACGCTCCAGATCGAGCTTATTTAGACCATCAACAATCCCATCGATTAGATCAGTTGGAACGCGCTGATGCGGAAGATTATGTAATAGCCGACCAACTCTATCTAACGCGGATGTCAACGATTGGGGGAAATTCTCGTCACGTAGAACAAAATCAAGTACATCACTCCCGAGCATTCGGTTACGAGCGCTGTGACGATAGAACTCAACACCGCCCAGGGCAGACAATAAATTTTGCCACCCGACAGCTTCGTAACTGCTCCACCGTGCGGACGCGCCTGGAGCCATTTGTGTGACTCGTGGATCGACTAAGCGAGACACCATATCAGCATGCTCCAAGCGGTCTCCAAGGCGCATAAATAACCAACTCAAATCACGCGCCTGACTCGCCATCAGACAACCGTGCCACAGTCGACTGCCCGAAATTACCTGTTTAAGAAGACGGATACGTGATGAGCGATCAAAACTGGCAAAAGATTGACGCTCAATCAAACCATGTAATTCATTAAGTGCCACCCACGCATCTTTTGGAATCAAATCACGAGTGACGCGGGCATTTTCTCGTGCAGCAGCGATCGAGGTCCGAATCGATCCCGAGTGATCAAGCCCCAGAACCAACTGCTCCATTACCTCGGCCTCAGACATGTCCGGATCTGAGTCACCTGATCCAAACACCTGCATCAAGGACTCCCAATCATAAGGAACCCCATCTGGTAAATCCAAGATCGTGTCAGATGCAGCTATCGCCAGACGCGCGGTCGCCTCTGCCCGTTCGACATAGCGAGACAGCCAATACAGATGTTCAGCGACCCGCGCGAGCATGAAGCCTACCCCTCATCTGAAACAACCCAAAAATCTTTTGACCCACCACCCTGTGAGGAGTTTACAACCAACGATCCCTCTCGAAGCGCGACCCGGCAGAGCCCGCCAGTTGAGCACCATTGATCAGAACTTTGAAGAACAAAGGGCCTAAGATCTACATGACGCGGCGCCAAATCCCCATCCTCAGTTACCGTTAAGGTCGTCGAAATTGCTAGCGTCGGCTGGGCAATCCACGCTCGCGGGTTTTCCAGAATTTCAGCTCGACGAGCGACAATCGCCTCGTCAGATGCATGTGGCCCGACCATAATTCCGTAGCCCCCGGAAGCATCGGCCGGCTTCACGACAACCTCATCCAAATGATCTAACACAAAGGCCTGTTGCTCTGGATCTGAGCACAAGTAAGTCTGCACATTATCAAGAAGAGGCTCTTCGTTCAGATAATATTTTATGATTTGAGGAACATATGCGTAGAGAACCTTGTCATCAGCAACGCCGCTACCTGGCGCGTTGGCAATCGAGACCTTTCCGGCCCTCCACGCACGCATCAAACCAGGAACACCAAGCACAGATTCAGGGTTCAGTGCTTCGGGATCCAAGAACGTATCATCAATGCGCCGGTAGATCACATCCACTCGACTCACACCCTCGACCGCCTTCATGTACACGCAGTCGTCCGAATCGACAAATAAATCAGGACCCTGAACAAGCTCGGCCCCAATTTGTTGCGCGAGATAACTGTGCTCAAAATATGCCGAGTTATAAATACCCGGAGTCAACACAACGATCACTGGGTGATCTACCGGCCTCGGCGATAGCGCATTTAGCATGTCCAGGAGGTCTGATGCGTATCGACTAACAGGAAGAATCTGATGATTTCGAAACAGCTCCGGGTACACTTGCTTCATCACGGAGCGATTTTCCAACATGTAAGAGACACCGCTCGGCACCCGTAAATTATCCTCAAGAACAAACAACTGCCCGGTATGATCCCGAACAAGATCCGATCCACAAACATGTGCCCAGGTATCAAACAGCGGCCGTATCCCGGAGGCTAACGCGATGTAGTGCGGGCTATCCGTCACTAGCGTTGCAGGAACAACCCCATCTTTGATGATGGCCTGCCCATTATAGACGTCATTCAAAAACAGATTGAGCGCCTTCAGCCGCTGCTTGAGTCCTTTTTCTATGTGGTGCCATTCCGAGGCTTGCATCACGCGCGGGACGAGATCCAGTGGCCACGACCGGTCAATGTTCATGGAGTCGGAATACACCAAAAATGAAATGCCCTGGCTTTTGATTGCAGCCTCGAGGGCTGCGCGCTTTTCTGACAGAACTTGTGGCGAGAGGTCCTGCAAAAAGTTGAGTAGACTATCGGCACCGGGACGCGCTTGGCCATCGGCTTCGACAAGCTCGTCGAAGAATTGTCCGGTAGCAATTTCTGAGGTGACTTGGATCACAGTCCATTTGTCCAAATATTAAGCTTAGGTGTAGTGTCCAGCCTCATCTGGATCCACGCAAGAGGAAAGACGAACCAATGTTAGCAATTTTATCTCCAGCCAAATCCTTAAACACGGACTTAAAGGTGGATCGCTCCAATAGCGCTGCCCCGCAATTCCTCGAGCAGGCCTCCGACCTTGTCGAGATCATGCGCGGCTTCAATCCCTCTGATCTAGCTAGCTTGATGAAACTATCTGACAAGCTTTCAGCTCTCAACGCAGCTCGATATGAGGAATGGACCATAGATCATAAATCGGGTGACTTATTGCCCGCGATTTATGCATTTAACGGTGATGTCTACCAGGGACTGGATGTTAAAACATTGGGCGCAAATGCATTGGATCGTCTTACTGACCGGGTTCGCATTCTGTCGGGCCTCTACGGACTATTAAGGCCCTTTGATTTGATAAGGCCGTATCGCCTAGAAATGGGCACAAAGCTCAAAGGCCATGCCATTTCGTCACTACCGGACTTTTGGAGAGCACGGGTGACAGAAAATCTTAACAGAATACTGAACAGCGCCCCACTAGTTAATCTGGCTAGTAATGAATACTCAGCGGCTGTCGACTTCAAAGTAATTAGTGGCCCTGTCATTTCACCGGTCTTTAAAGACCTTAAGAACGGTGAGTACAAAATCATCAGCTTCTACGCGAAACGCGCACGGGGCCTGATGGCACGTTATATGGTTGAGTCTGATGCACAAACGGCAGAAGATCTATTAGGTTTTGACTATGACGGCTACGCTTTCTCAAAAGCGCACTCAAAGCCAGATTCTCCGTGCTTCATTCGTGACCCGGAATCACGTTGAGCGAAAACACTCCGGACTCAGTCATCGCACCATGGCTCGAGTCCATTCAACCAGAGCTACTCTGGGTGATCGGGAACGGGATTCCTCCTGTCGTCATTGATTATCAAAACCATAGTAATAACTCGGTAAAGACGCTAACTGCCCAACAGATCTCGTCGAGTAGACAGGTCCCAGAAGCTGCACTCATCGCTCGACCGCTGAATAGAACAAGTGATCTTTTAGTTGTGGGGCAACTGAGGAATCTATTGATTCCAGATATCCTATGTTTTGTTAACGAAGCCATCCCGCCAGATTCACTCTATGCTCTGGCATTTAAGCGTGGCGACGAATGCCGTGAAAGCCAGAACACGCTCTTGAGTTTTTATTATTCACTCGCCACCTATAACCACTCACGTGCTTGGAATAACCCCAAGTTCTGGGCCAACCCTGAAAACTGGAATAAGTATTGGTGGTGACATGCGACTGCTTGCGGCCGTTTTAATTTTCATCTCAACATCTATGCAAGCATCTACTGAAGCGCCTGGTCTCAGCGATCGAGAGTATCGCTATCTCACACTACCGAACGGGCTCAAGGTGTTTCTAATTTCAGATCCGACGACAGACAAAGCCGCTGCATCAATGGATGTCTTCGTAGGCACAAACAACGATCCTAGGGATTATCCTGGGCTCGCACATCTGCTCGAACACATGTTGTTTCTCGGAACAGACAAATATCCTGAAGCCGGTGAATACCAGCAATTCATCTCAGACCAAGGGGGGTCACATAATGCGTTCACAGCGCCCGAACACACAAATTATTTCCTCTCGTTGAATCCGAAAGCATTGGAACCGGCTCTCGATCGATTCAGCCGCTTCTTTATTGCACCAACGCTTGATACTTCGTATGTCGATAGAGAAGTAAATGCAGTTCACGCAGAATACCAATCAAAGCTGCGGGATCCTGCGCGACTGAGTTTCGAGGCAATGAAGCAGGGATTGAATCCTTCGCACCCCTTTTCACAATTCGGAGCAGGCAATCTCAGCACCCTCCGGAAGCCCGGTCTTTTCGATGCTTTAAAGCGCTTCTATGAAACAGAGTACTCCGCCAATCGGATGGCACTTGTGGTTCTTGGGAAGGAACCACTTCACACACTCGAGCAATTGGTAGTTGAACGATTTAGTGACATACCCAACAAAGAGCTCCCATTAAGCGTGACCAATATGCCGCTATTCGATATGAAGCGCCTGCCTTTTGTTGTGCATTCCAAGCCCGCAACCGAATCAAGATGGTTAACGCTTCTATTTCCAGTTCCCGATACAGACGCGTTCATCGGTAGGGCACCTCTGAAATACATAGGCCATCTGCTTGGACATGAAGGTGAAGGAAGTCTTCTTAGTCACCTCAAGGCTCGCGGGTATGCTAATGGCCTATCGGCGGGCGAAAGCCTTGGGATGACTGAGAGTCGCTCTTTTTCGATCAGCGTCAGCATAACCCCTCTCGGCTTCAAACATCGTGATGAAATCATTTCAGAAATATTCAAGACGATTCGCCTGATTGAAACCCAAGGAATCGAGCCATGGCGATTTGATGAGCTAAAAGTCGTTACAGATGCCAACTTTAAATTCGAAGAGGAGTCAGACCCCCAAAGCCTAGTGACTTACCTATCTGGAAAGCTGCAGTCAGTGCCGCCCCAACAACTCTTTACCCGTGGCCGTCTCCTTAGGAAATTTGATGGGCAACTCATCAAAGATGTTTTGAGCTGGCTGACGCCCCAGCACATGCTGATACGTGTTACTGCCCCGGAAATCAAGCCGACAGAAACGACCACATACTACCCAATACCTATTCATCGTTTCGAATTGGAAAAACAACGTCTAAGACTGTTTCAGGAAGCACGTACCGAAGTCAGTAACACTGTTCGGTTACCCGAGCCTAACCCGTTTATCAAGCCACCCGACAAGCCCCTGCCCAATACGCGCAAAGCGACTGTCGAAACCCAGCCACGCACTATGTTTTTTTCCGAGGGTGCTATCGGTTATGTGCTCACTGAAAACCGATACTCACAACCAAAAAGCGATCTTTACATTCGGCTAAGAACACCCCTCGCATCGAACTCGCCGGAAGCATCGATTATGAGCGAGCTGCTTTCAGATGCGATTAACGAGCATCTGAATAGTTTGAGTTACGCGGCTGCATTAGCCGGAGCAGGGTTCTCTGCCCAAGCGACACAATCAGGAATTACACTCCAGTTCTCCGGATACCATCGATCGTTAATCCCGCTCGTCGACCAAGTACTCGAAAACCTCCCTATAAGTTTGATTGACGAAGCGACATGGTCGCGACTCCGTCAACTCAAATCACAAGGCCTTGCGCGTGTCCAGGCAGCAAAACCGTCGAACCGTTTGTTTGACGAAATGACAGCCGGACTCATGCCACTGGCATACTCAAACGAGGAATTGGAGGAAGCGTTCGACAGTATTGATCGACAAACATTTCACCAATACCAAAAAGCATTTTTCTCTGGATTAACGACCGAGATGTTTTTGCACGGCCCCGTGTCCCGAGACGAGGGGGAAAAACTTCTCAGATCCTGGATACAGAAATTACCCATCGATCAGTCTATTCCAGACGTAAAAGTAACGACCAACCCATGGCGCGGAGAGAGAACCCGTGTATTTACGTATGATCACCCTGACCAAGCCGCCACGGTAATCTACGTGGATACGAACACCGACCCGGGATCTCGTATCCTCAATCAGTTAGCAGGAAACCTAATCGAAGCGCCGTTCTACACACATTTGAGGACGGAAAAGCAACTCGGGTACATCACGTTCGTGACGGCATTCCCGCTCTACAATACACCGATCTTGGCGGGCGCAATCCAATCACCGACAGCTACTCCAGATGAGCTCGCGAGTGCTATACATCAAGAATTTAAGGGGTTTGCTGAGATGGTTGAGGCCATGCCCGATGAACAATTTGAAAGTCAACGACTCAGTATGCTGGACCAGTTACTGAACCCGCCGTCAACACAAACCGAACTCTCAAATGCAATTTGGAGCGCTATAGGGTTACGCCGTCCATTTAGCGACAGAATAGAGCAAGCAACGACCCTTCGGGCGATAACAAAACATCAGTTCGTTATCTATCTCAGACAACGCATCCAAGATCCGGTGGTGTTAAAAGCGTACCGTTTAGACCAGTAGACCCAGCTCTGACGAACATTAAGGCCAAGGGCAGCGCAATTACAGCCGCGGTTTCCACTAGAAGAATAGTTGTGATTAATGAGTTTACTCACCCAGCAAGATTACACGGGCGGTTGATTGTCCAGCCAGTTAACGAATTGCTGCAGTTGGTCTATTTGATGGGGCTCGATGTCAGTCCGCTGACTGATCTCTAGAAGTTCATCCTGAATTCTGCTTGCTCTAGTTTTCGTGCTGTGGACACCCGTCAGTTTATCCCGTCGAATTTTCTGCCACTGCCTCCATTCACCCTGAGTGAGTGACTGCGGAAAATTTCGGGCACGGTAGCGGAACAAAAGCTCATCATATCGTGGATCATCAAATGATTGTGTCCACTGACTCAATCCTTCGGGGTCCATTAGGGGCAGACTGTCCAGCAAGTCCTTATCGTGAATCGATAAAAAGCCACCTGTGTACAGAGCAAAATCCACATCTTCGGGTAGCGCCCGTTCTGGTTCAGCCAATACCTGGATTGCCAACTGATATAACTGCTTAAATGTCGACGATTCTTGAACATCGTGCCATACATTGAGATGCTGATTCTGCCGTGCTTCATCGCGACCGAATGCCTCTAATCGCGTTTTCAGCAGCGGCTCCATCGTTCCGCGCCGAAACAACATGGGTTGCGCATTGATACGGATTGTATGCAGGCCCAGTTCTCTGACCTGCTTCCTCAGTACAGATGTGTCCGTGACACTTGATTCAGCCAAGTGAATCAGACCCGCCATGACATCCTGAGGATCACGATCTAATTCGAATGCGACGTAGTCATTCGAACGCTCAGATAATCGAAATGGAATCCACAGATCACGAACAAATCCTCGGTCCCATCCAGCGAACGGCGTGACCTCAAAGAGACCCTCACTCCGTCCGTCGGCACGAATTTGGTCAGTCACAAAGTGCTTGTCGATTCGCTTTAAACAGGACGCAAACAGGTCGGAGTCATGTAACGCTAACTGCCGAGCCAGCCGCGCGGTGACCGCAACATCTGCTGATGCGTCATGCGCCCGTTTCAAGCCTTGGTCGAGTTGGTTCACAGGCCCGATGCGATCCAACTTGAATCTTGGGCGACCATCGTGATCTTCAGGCCAACGAATTGCTTCTGGAGCGAGCACAAAGAAGCTGAGAACAACGGGGTACAAGTCGAATCGTCCACGACCATCGGCGTACTGCCAGGCGTAGGGATCACGTAAACAACGATAAAAAATATGTTGGGTGAACTTATCATCGAACCCACGTGAATTATAACCAGCGACCAGGGTTCTTGGACCAATTAATTGCTCGAGGTGATTTGCGAGCTCGGCTTCTGAGATCCCATCACGCTGATGAACTTCGGGCAGAATTTGATGCACTAGCATCGCTCCCGGCGACGGTAAAACATCGTCGGGTAAGCGGACCAGCAGAGAGTCAGCGTCAGCAACTGGTTCCATACCAGGATCTGTCACCTGCCACCCTAATTGGACCGGACGGTCTGCGGCAGCATCTCGCCCCGAGGTTTCATAGTCGTACCAAAGGATCTGCAAGTTAATCCTCGGGAAGTATGACGTTCAGTTCTAAGACCGATGCATCGCCTGCCCGATCTAGACGAATGGAGACGTGATCATCACGGACCGACACATACTTCTTGACGACCGCCAAGATGTCTCGCTGAAGGTCTGGCAAAAAATCAGGCCCACGACGATTTTGGCGTTCATGCGATATCAAGATCTGTAATCGCTCTTTGGCAGCCGCGGCAGACGTTTTCCTTTTTCCAGAGAACAGTCCAAACAAAGCCATTAATCACCTCCCCCCAAGATTCGGCTGAGTAAGCCTTGTTTCTTCGGCGCAACAAATCGCATCGGTCGATCCTCTCCTAGGAACCGGCAAACCGCGTCGGAGTAGGCGAGTCCCGCATCAGAATTATCATCTAAGATGACTGGAACACCGGTATTTGATGCTTTTAGTACCGCCTTAGATTCGGGGATAACTCCGATAAGCTTCACGGCCAAGATGTCACACACATCGTCTTTCGATAACATTTCCCCGTTCTCCACACGTACCGGGTCATAGCGCGTGATCAAGAGATGTTCGTATACTTTCCCACCCTCCTTTGCACGCTTAGACTTCGACTGCAAAATCCCAAGAATTCTGTCTGAATCACGTACAGAGGACACTTCAGGATTTGTGACGATCACAGCGTGGTCGGCGAAATACAGTGCCATCGTTGCACCACGCTCGATTCCAGCAGGCGAATCACAGACGATGTATTCAAAGCCCATTTCGGCCAATTGACCCAAAACCTGACCAACGCCTTCTTCAGTCAGCGCGTCCTTATCTTTCGTCTGACTGGCGGCCAAGACCGAGAGATGCTCGAGCCTCTTGTCTTGGATTAACGCTTGATTCAGGGTTGCTTCTCCGGAGATCACGTTAACAAAGTCGAATACAACGCGACGCTCAACGCCCATGATCAGATCGAGGTTTCGGAGACCTACATCAAAATCAATGACCACAGTCCGATGTCCTAGCTGAGCGAGACCCACCGCAACTGCCGCTGATGTTGTGGTTTTACCAACCCCGCCTTTTCCCGAAGTCACAGTGACAACCGTAGCCAAACTTTCTTCTCCTCTATCTCATTAACGCAAAGGTTAACCTTTTCGAACTTTTATCGAATCCTACCCGCACTCTAGCAGACCAAAGATCCTCGGGAACCTGATCTGATCCACAGTATGTCCCAGCGAGAGAGACGAGTTCTGGTTCAAAAGTTAAACAAAATATCTGGGCGTGCTCCTGGCCACCGATGCCGGCCGCGACTCGTCCACGACATCGTCCGTAAACGTGCACATGACCGTCAGCCATAATTTCGGCGCCTTCACTGACCTGACCGATCACGATCAGATCGCGATCTTTCGCATAGACTTGAACCCCAGAACGGATGGGGCCTTCAATGACGAGTGCCGTTTCAACACCCGGCTCTCCCACAACCTCTTGACTCGACTCTGGCTCCGCCGTGACATTGGTTGGCGACAACCACGCGAGACCCATTTGATCGGCCACGGCACGGTGTTGTTGATCACCTGTCAATCCCATCAAACTGATGTCGAGTTGAGCAAGCGCCTCAACCGCTGCCTGTATTTCTAGCGCTTCATGCTCAGACGACGGCTTAAGCACGATCGCCATCTCTCGCATCAAGACCGGCGCTTTGTCACGCTGCTCTTTGAGCCATTGTGCAATCGGCGTACTCTCTTTAGGCCATTCCAGTGTCATTACACTGTAGCGCTTCGCGCGAATTCTAGGACCCATCATCAATTATTCACTAAGTTGTCAAAAATCGGACATTTGTCAGTCGTGTGTTACTTGACGAAACAATCTCACTTCATTACTATTCGCGCCTCGATTGCGGGGTGGAGCAGCCTGGTAGCTCGTCGGGCTCATAACCCGAAGGTCAGAGGTTCAAATCCTCTCCCCGCTACCACTTCCGCCTGAAATGCTCCAATCAACCTGCTTGATTAGCCTCGCTAGTCTAGGGTGAACTGCTTTTCCAGCACCCGATAACATCTCGACGTAAGGAGAGATCGCGCAAGACTCAGGCAGCGCATCGCCCTGCTCAAGCACTTCCCGCATACGGCCCAAAAAAATAAACTGTAACCATTGCTCGAGCTCAAGGGTGTCGTAACAAAACGGCATCGTACTCGCCAAATGTTCTGCCTTAGGACGCGCATCAGACCACAGCCCAAGCTCCCTCAAGCCCAGCTCTAATGCGTTTAGAGCGTCAACAATATCAGCAGTGTTTTGAGTCATTAGTTGGGTGACTCAAGTTTTGGAGGAAAGGCTTCAACCCTTTGAGTCAGACGGTGCTGAGGGCTCACATATGCACACAGTTTCGGTTTTTTAAGAGATTCCCGCACCTGTGCACTCGACGGTGCAGTAATCTCAAAAAATAGAAGCGCATTAGTCTTGTCTCCCGCTTTCGCGGTAGTAAATAGAGGCTCTCCAGCTGTAATGGATCCGCCGGCACCCTCCTTAAGGTTAAATACAAGTCGACTCATCGAACTATCACCGTCTGGTCCCGTAATCATCACAAACCTGTTGCTACTGACCTGAAGGTTTGGCGTTATCATTCAATTGACTATCAATTCTCTTGATCCGTTGCTGGCTGTCGAGCACTACTCTCTCAAGCCGAGAGAACTCGTTCCAGCGCACGTCAAGATCGATAATCCGCTGGGTGATTTGTTTCCTGCCAACATCGAGCTCACCAATCAATTTTGATAGCTTTGAAACTTGCGGGGCCAACTCGTCGACTCTAGCAACCTGTATCCGCAAATCTTCAAGTTGACTAAGAAGAGCCGAGCTTGAGTCTTGTTGTTTTTGTAAATCACGCCGCAGGTCCTCAGCAAGTTGCTTATAGGTAGCGACCTCTTCCGCTAGCACTTCGACCGCTATAAGCGCAGTTTTATTATCAAGTGCTTGTTCGGCCAGCTTTGTCGTTTTTTCCAGGGTTCGTTCGCCCGACTCCAACCTCGCACTGAGTTGAGTCGTTTCGTTATTTACCTGTAATATCTGGCCTCCGAGGCTTTCTAAGGTCTGCGAGGCTTCATCTAGCCTCACGCGGTCAGACGAGGCCTGGTCTTGGACTAGGCCGACATCCGCCGTAAGGCTCTCCATATTCTTCGATAGTTCAGCTGACATTACTTCAAAGCGCTTTGAAACATTTGAAAACTTCTTCTCCACTTCCTCCGCCAAACTTGTTTGCACGGAAGTCATCATTTGCCTCATCTGCGCGTCCGATTGAGCGAGCTCCCCTATTCCTTGGGTTTGTAATCGATTCAATTTATCGATTGTTTCTTCTAGTACCTTGGCTTGATTTTCTGCTCTCGTTAATGCCGCCTGATAACGTCCCGCCTCCTCGAGCCCAAAAAATGCCATACCGAATGACACGCATAAACTGACCGCGACAAATAGCCATAACAACCAGTTTGAGCCTGTTCGTTTAGGTCTCTCTAGCTTGGGGGGATTCTGCACTTCTGGTTCTAAGTCCGGTCGGACGAAATCCTTGGGAGTCGAAGCCAAAATCGGCGTGTTTGGGTCGTCGTTAAATTTGGGTTCTTTTCGGGTCATATACTCGCCTCAAGTCAGAAAAGAGTGTACCGAATCCTTCCGTAAAACGAACCCATCATCTCTGAAAAGATTGATTTGTCATCAGAAGACCCCACATCTGCATCAACCAAAATGTACTGGAGGTCATCATGGCATTCGAATTGCCCTCACTGCCCTATGCTAAGAGCGCACTTGCACCGCATATTTCCGAGGAAACTTTGGAGTTTCACCACGGCAAACACCACAAGACGTATGTGGATAATTTGAACAATCTCGTTCCAGGAACTGAATATGAGGGTAAATCCCTTGAAGAGATTATCAAAGCCTCGTCTGGGGGGATCTTTAACAACGCGGCGCAGGTCTGGAACCACACCTTTTACTGGCACTGCCTTTCACCAAATGGCGGCGGAGAGCCCACCGGTGAGCTCGCTGACGCCATAAACGAAACTTTCGGCTCATTCGAAAACTTCAGAGAAGAATTTACCAAGACATCGGTCACGACCTTCGGTTCAGGCTGGGGATGGCTCGTAAAAACCAATGAAGGCAGGCTGGAGCTCGCATCAACAATCGGCGCGGGAAACCCAATGACTGAGGGTAAAACGCCGCTATTGACCTGCGATGTGTGGGAACATGCATACTATGTAGACTACCGCAACGCGCGCCCAGCATATCTCAAAGCTTTCTGGGAACTCGTAAATTGGGATTACGTAGCGGAGCAATTTGCTAACGCGTAATCGGGTCTGATAAAACCCGCTTAGGCGGGTTTTTTATTGCCTACTGTTTCCATCAGATATAAAAAAACCCCACCCAGAGACTGGATGGGGTTTGACTTATAAGGTCGGCTTACATCATACCGCCCATGCCTGGGTCCATTGGCGGAGCCATTGGCTTGTCTTCCTTGATCTCTGTGATCATGCACTCTGTTGTGATCATCAAGCCAGCCACAGATGCCGCCGCTTGCAGTGCAGAGCGAGTCACTTTCGCGGGATCTAGGATACCCATCTCGATCATATCGCCATATTCACCAGTCGCCGCGTTGAAGCCGAAGTTACCTTCACCCTGCTTCACTTTATCAACAACAACCGACGCTTCACCGCCCGCGTTAGCAACAATCTGACGAAGTGGTGACTCCATCGCGCGCTTAGCTATCTGGATACCAACGTTTTGCTCTTCGTTATCGCCCTTGACTTTACCTATTGCCTGAAGTGCACGAATCAAGGTCACTCCACCGCCAGCAACGACACCCTCTTCAACCGCGGCGCGTGTTGAGTGAAGCGCGTCTTCCACGCGGGCTTTCTTCTCTTTCATCTCCACTTCAGAGCCGGCGCCAACCTTGATCACCGCGACACCGCCAGCGAGTTTCGCCTTACGCTCTTGCAGTTTCTCGCGGTCATAGTCTGATGAGGTTTCTTCGATTTGCGCTTCGATCTGCTTCACGCGTCCTTTGATATCATCTGCCTTGCCAGCACCGTCAATGATTGTCGTGTTTTCTTTTGAGATCTGAACACGCTTAGCTGTTCCAAGATCGTCCAAGGTGGCGGTCTCAAGAGACAAACCAACTTCTTCAGAAATCACTGTTCCGCCCGTCAGGACAGCAATGTCTTGCAACATCGCTTTGCGGCGATCGCCAAACCCTGGTGCCTTCACTGCAGCCACTTTGACAATACCGCGCATATTGTTCACAACCAGTGTGGCAAGCGCCTCACCTTCAACATCCTCAGCGATCAGCAACAGGGGCTTACCTGCCTTCGCGACACCTTCTAACAATGGAATTAAATCACGGATGTTAGAAATCTTTTTGTCAACCAACAGGACATGAGGACTCTCAAGCTCCGCCGTCATATTATCTTGGTTGTTAATGAAATAAGGTGAGAGGTAGCCGCGATCAAATTGCATACCCTCGACCACGTCGAGTTCATCATCGAAGCCAGACCCTTCTTCCACCGTGATCACACCGTCTTTACCGACCTTTTCCATCGCTTCGGCAATGATGGAACCAACACCAGCGTCGGAGTTAGCTGAGATTGTACCGACCTGCGCGACCGCCTTTGAATCCTCACAAGGCTTCGCCATACCACCGATCGCCTCGACCGCGGCCTTTACCGCTTTGTCGATACCACG
>JBMZTF010000022.1:0-14119 GCA_049623565.1 Litorivicinaceae bacterium | reverse complement strand
AACCAATTTGGATTTCACCAAGCAACCGACGAGCGCGTGCAAGTTGAATTTGTCTCAGCCAACCCAACCGGGCCATTGCATGTGGGGCACGGCCGTGGTGCTGCCTATGGAGCAACACTGGTGAACTTGCTAAAGGCTCGCGGGCATCAGGTTGGGGCTGAATATTATGTCAATGATGCAGGTCGCCAGATGAACATTCTGGCCGTCAGCGTATTCATTCGGTATCTCGAACAAACTGGTGAATCAATCGTCTTTCCATCAGCAGGTTACCAAGGTGATTACATTTCTAGCCTCGGTGCGACCTTGTTTCAAAATGCTGGAAACTCGCTCCAAGTATCTTTTGACACGCTAATCGATGGGGCACCCACTGACTCTGAGGAGAATAAAGATGCACACATCGACAGATTAGTTCGGAATGCCAAAAGATCACTTGGCGACAATTGGCTCAAACCTTTTAATCTTGCGCTCACAGCGATTCTTGACGATATCAAGGATGATTTATCCGAATTCGGTGCAGACTTTGATGAGTGGTTTAGTGAGAAATCTCTCGTTACATCTGGCGAGATTGATCGGGCCATCGCAACACTTGAAGAGCGCGGTCATCTCTACAAGCGAGGCGGTGCAATTTGGTTCAGATCAACAGACTTTGGCGACGATAAGGATCGCGTTGTTCGAAGAGACAATGGTGAAACCACCTATTTTGCAAGTGACATCGCCTACATTGCCAACAAGTTTTCACGTGGATTTGATCGAATTATATATGTGTGGGGCGCCGACCATCATGGCTATATCGCCCGAATTAAAGCGGCAGCTCATGCGCTCGGTTTTGATCCAGAGCGCCTGACCATTCGGCTGGTTCAATTTGCGATCCTCTATAAAGATGGTGAGCGCCTGCAAATGTCAACACGCTCCGGTTCATTCGTGACTTTGAGAGAGCTACGAGACTATGTTGGTCGCGATGCATGCCGTTATTTTTACGTCATGCGCAAAGCAGATCAACACTTGGACTTTGATCTGTCACTGGCAAAGAGCCAGTCAAAAGACAATCCGGTGTACTACATTCAATATGCACATGCGCGGATTTGCCGAGTATTTGAGGGCTTGGAGGGACAACCGTTTGACGAAAAGCGCGGTCTCGATCATCTCACGTCACTGGTCACCCAAGAAGAATTAGACTTGGCAACAGCAATCGGCCGATTCCCAGAAATTGTGGGTAAAGCAGCTGATTCTTTGGAGGCGCATTTGATTGGCTATTACTTGCAAGACCTCGCGGCTGACTTCCACCGTTGGTATAACGGGACACGGCTGCTGGTGGATGATACGGACATTCGTGATGCACGTCTCGCGCTAGCCAAGGCGGTTCAAATAGTCGTTCGCAATGGCCTAGATCTAATCGGTGTTAGTGCTCCACGGTCTATGTGATGCGAGATTATTCAACACAAGCAGCGAGGCACCGACGCCCAAAGAAAAAAAGGCCTAGTGCTGCCACCGGGATTACCTTGAGTATCGCCTTACTCGGCGCTGTTGCGACCGGTCTAATTTGGCTCAATCAAAGTACCTCAATGACGGGTTCTGCTGAACCAAAACGACCAGAACCACGAATTGGAGAGCCGCAATCGTCCGCATCTGAAATATCAATAAACTCGAAAAAATCAATCATAGTTCACGACAAGATAGTTGAGGCGTCTGAGAACTTTTACACGTTTTATGAGTTGTTGATTACAGGGGAAGTCCCCATTGACGTTGAAGTAGGTCAATCTCGTGATGAAGCCGTTGCCGAAACGCTTAAAAGCACCATTATTCAGGTTGCTTCATTCAAGACGGCTGAAGCCGCCGATGACACGCGCGTCGCTCTACAATTTTTAGACTTAAAGGCGCGGGTGATTCCGCCAAGTGAATCAAATGGTGGGTGGTATCGAATCGTACTTGGTCCATTTAAAACGGTCCGCGATATGCGGGCTACGGCCGACGTCCTTATAAAAAATGGCTACAGTGCACTTGTTCGAAAGGAGTAAAAATGGAGCAATTCCATGGAACAACGATCGTCTCGGTCCGTCGAGGTGACCAAGTCTGTATCGGCGGCGATGGCCAGGTGACACTGGGCAACACCGTTATGAAAGGAAACGCCCGGAAAGTCAGACGCCTCTATCAAAATAAGGTATTGGCCGGATTCGCGGGCGGAACAGCTGACGCCTTCACCCTATTTGAGCGATTTGATGGGAAACTTGAAAAGCACCAGGGTAATCTCACCCGGGCCGCAGTTGAGCTCGCAAAAGATTGGCGGCAAGATCGGATGCTGCGACGACTCGAGGCCATCCTCGCGGTCGCTGATACAGAAACTTCGCTAATCATCACCGGAAATGGTGATGTTATGGAGCCTGAAAATGGCATTATCGCGGTTGGCTCCGGCGGTCCATTCGCTCAAGCCGCTGCGCTCGCTTTACTACGCAACACTAAACTTCCTGCACGAACGATCGTCGAAGAAGCGCTCAAAGCTGCAGGTGACATCTGCATTTATACCAATACCAATTTCACTATTGATGAGCTGACCACAAATCATGACTGATCTCTCTCCAAAAGATATTGTTGCTCAACTTGATCGACACATTATTGGACAAGCAGATGCGAAACGCTCGGTTGCAATTGCATTGAGAAATCGCTGGCGTCGAATGCAACTCACGGAAGAGCTAGCCAAAGAAGTGACGCCGAAAAATATTCTCATGATTGGTCCAACCGGTGTCGGTAAAACTGAAATCGCACGCCGACTCGCACACTTGGCGGAAGCCCCTTTCATCAAAATTGAGGCAACAAAATTCACCGAAGTCGGGTATGTGGGTCGTGATGTCGAGTCTATTATCCGAGACCTGGTTGGTATTGCAATCAAGGATGAACGCGAACGTCGCATGGCGTCGGTCCGCCATCAGGCCGAAGATCGGGCAGAAGAACGCATTCTAGATATTTTGCTTCCACCACCACGCAATGATCAGCCAATACAATCGGATACCAGTGGTGCACGGCAAGTATTTCGCAAAAAACTTCGTGAAGGCGAACTCGACGACAAAGAAATAGAAATCGATATAAAAGCAACAGGCGTCGGTGTCGACATCATGACGCCTCCCGGGATGGAAGAAATGGCGAGCCAGCTCCAAGATATGTTCTCTAAATTTGGGCAGGACAAAAAAAAGAAACGCAAATTGCCGATTAGCGACGCATATAAGATTCTGGTCGATGAAGAGGCTGCCCGTTTGATCTCAGACGATGACGTCAAACTAACAGCAATCAGTCAAGTCGAAAGTCGTGGCATCGTTTTTTTAGATGAAATCGATAAGGTCTGTCGCCGTGAGGACTCTCAAGGTGCAGATGTGAGCCGAGAGGGAGTTCAGCGTGATCTGCTCCCTTTAATCGAGGGAACCACGGTGCAAACCAAATTTGGTTCCATCAAAACGGATCACATTCTATTCATTGCCTCTGGCGCATTTCACTTGTCTAAACCTTCAGATCTGGTTCCAGAATTGCAAGGTCGTCTGCCGATACGGGTTGAACTTAATGCCCTCAAACCTTCCGATTTTGCTCGAATTCTCACTGAGCCCGATCATTCACTGGTAACCCAGTACGAAGCGCTTTTAAAGACTGATGGCATCACGATTGAATTTGTCGAAAGCGGCATAGAGGCGCTCGCCGAGATTGCTGCCCTTGTCAATGAAAAAACCGAGAATATTGGTGCGCGCCGGCTGCATACGCTCGTTGAAAGGGTATTGGAAGACTTACTTTTTCAAACTGGCCAAACAGGTGCCGAAACAGTCACAATTGATCGAACATATGTCGAATCTCGTTTGTCTGAAGTCAGCCAAGACCAAGATTTGTCGCAATACATCCTCTGAGGTCAAATGAAAGAGACAACGCATTTCGGATTCCAAGAAGTCCCCGTCGAAGAAAAGACCTATCGCGTAAGAGAAGTCTTCAATAGCGTCGCTCGACGCTATGATCTGATGAACGATCTGATGTCAGCGGGTCTCCATCGATTGTGGAAACGCGTTGCGATTGAAACCATCGCTATTCGTCCAGGAATGCAAATCCTCGATTTGGCATCGGGTACCGGTGATCTTGCTCGCGCGATGTCCCATCGGGCAGGTCCAGACGGTCACGTGGTTCTGGCTGATATCAATGACCAAATGCTCCGAGTTGGCCGTGATCGCTGTATCGACAATGGTGAATTAAAGGGGCTTAGCTGGTGTCAATGCGACGCCGAGATGCTCCCGTACCCGTCACAATCATTTAATCGGGTAACGATTGGTTTCGGTCTGCGGAATGTGACAGACAAAGAAACTGCACTAAAAGAAATGTACCGGGTACTTAAGCCGGGAGGTAAAGTCCTCGTGCTTGAGTTCTCAAAACCAATTTCAGCGGCCTTATCACAGATCTACGACGTATATAGTTTTTCGGTATTACCGGTAATGGGTCAGTTGGTTGCCCAAGACAAAGAGTCATATCAATACCTCGCCGAGTCGATTCGCAAACATCCCGACCAAGAGGCACTGGCTACCATGATGCGATCCACCGGTTTTGAATCCGTGACCTATCAAAATTTGACCGGCGGGGTTGTAGCGATCCATATAGGGGCTAAAGCATGATCCCTCGCCTAATGCTCGCCGGATTAGTTGTTGCATCGGAGCAGGCAATCAGTGCAGGTATGCGCTCAGCTGATATTCGACCCGAACAGCTAGCACCAATGGCCGGTAAGGTACTGAAGCTTCGCGTGACTGATCTCGACCTCGATGTTTGGATCGTGTGTGGCAAAGAACGGTGGTGGCTCGCAACAGAATCACAAGAAACGGCTGACGTGGAGCTTTCTGGAACCCTTGGGAGTCTCGTTGACACCGCGCGATCACTCACCCAACCCAATACGCCTCTGATATTTGAGGGGCTTGATATCCGTGGCAGTGTCGGTGTTTTACAAACAATGCAGAAAACTTTCCAAGCAATGGATTTAGATTGGGAAGACACCCTTACCAAGGCCCTTGGTCCCATGCCCGCCGGACTTCTCATCAAAACATTACGTTCTGCCCGATCACAATGGCTTACAAGCCGCGACTCGTTGAAGCGCCAGGCTAAAGAATTTCTGCGATCAGAACAAGCAACCCTCTTAACAGCTGAAGCATTTACCGAAACAGAGATCCGCATGACATCGCTCAACCGGCAGATTGATCGACTGGAGGCGAGAATGAAACGACTCGAGACACAACATGGGTAGTTCATTTCGTCTTTTTAAAATCCTGCGTGTTCTTTTCTCGGAGCGAATCGACGAGCTTCTTCCGCAGCCTAAGCGCGGAATGCTGAAAGCCTTAGCATGGTGTGTCCCATCGATTCGGATGAAGCGAACTCGTGGGGAGCGCCTTCGGGACGCGCTTCAAACACTGGGTCCCGTATTCGTTAAATTTGGACAAATGCTGTCAACTCGTCGGGATTTGCTTCCCCCAGATATAGCGGGTCCACTTGCCGAACTACAAGATCGCGTCAAACCATTCTCTGGGGAAGTAGCGAGGTCAATAGTTGAGTCGGAATTGGGTTGCTCAGTAGATGATGTATTTAGTGAGTTTTCATCAGATGTCATGGCGTCTGCTTCGGTCGCGCAAGTTCACGCTGCACGTCTCAAGAGTGGAGAAGAAGTCATTGCTAAAGTCATTCGGCCGGGAATCGAAAAAGTAATAGAGGAAGACCTGAAATTGATGACGACCATCGCCAGGTTTGTAGAGAGAAATTTTGTCGATGGAAAACGCTTGAAGCTCGTTCAAGTAGTATCCGACTATCGCATGACGATTCTAGATGAGTTGGACTTGATGCGTGAGGCAGCGAACACCGCATTAATTA
This sequence comes from Litorivicinaceae bacterium, assembly GCA_049623565.1. GTDB lineage: Bacteria > Pseudomonadota > Gammaproteobacteria > Pseudomonadales > Litorivicinaceae > HIMB30. The sequence continues at coordinate 8,251 of JBMZTF010000022.1, read as the reverse complement.
GGCGTAACTTTGCTGACTCAACAATCTGTTATGTGCCGGAAATTTACTGGGACTATACACGCCGCAATGTAATGGTCGAAGAACGAATCTACGGTGTTCCTATCTCTCGAATTGATATCTTTAAGGAAAAAAAAGTCAATATGGAGAAGCTCTCAGAGCGCGGAGTGGAAATATTCTTTACTCAAGTATTCGACCATAGCTTTTTTCATGCAGACATGCATCCAGGCAATGTCTTTGTTGATATTTCGGACCCTGAAGACCCGGTATATAAGGCGATTGATTTCGGAATTGTTGGTACGCTTGACCCAGAGTCACAGGCATATCTCGCACAAAATTTACTCGCGTTCTTGGAACGTGATTACCGTGCTGTTGCAGAACTTCACGTAGAGTCAGGTTGGGTTCCAAAGGATACAAATGTTGGTGAATTCGAAAGTGCAATTCGCACCGTGTGCGAACCAATTTTCCAAAAGCCACTCGGAGAAATTAGTTTTGGTGTTGTCTTGATTCGTTTATTTGAAGTCGCGCGGCGTTTCCAAATGGAAGTACAACCTCAGTTGATACTATTGCAAAAGACCCTTCTCAATATTGAGGGGCTTGGTCGAGAACTCTACCCACAACTTGATTTATGGAAAACGGGCAAGCCATTTCTCGATCGCTGGGTTAAAGAACGGCTGGGTCCAAAAGGTGTTACTGATTACGCCAAACGTAATATCTCTCGGTGGGTTGTGCAATTCCCTGCGTTAACTAACACACTACTGACAGCACCAGAGAGACTCGAAAGGATTGAATCGATTCAACTCCAACAAATTGATGTGCTGAAGCATATCAGCCAAGAAGCAAAAAAGAGGCGGCTCACAGGATATTTGGGCACACTCATAGGAGTGAGTGGTTTGGTTATTGCTGGAGCTGCTTTAATTACAGAATACGATTGGTTTGCGGCGCATTGGCCATTTGCCATTGCTCTGCTATCCATGGTTCTTTTGATGAGGCGCTGATGATCAAACTTGAGGGCGAAGGTGCGACGCGAAAATTACTCGATATTGTGCAATTTGACGGTGACGGTCTAGTTTGTGCGATCGCGCAAGACTGCCAGTCGAAAGAAGTACTGATGGTTGCGTGGATGAATCGCGCAGCACTCGAGGAAACATTACATAGCGGGGTAGTCGTTTACTATTCGCGCTCCCGACAAGTGCTCTGGCGGAAAGGAGAATCCTCAGGTCAGACACAAAAATTAGTCGACATTCGGATCGATTGCGACAAGGATGCTCTTCTTTTAGGTATTCTGCAGACAGGTGTTGCCTGCCACACTGGAAGGCGGTCATGCTTTTCCTGGGCGCCAACAAGTGATGGTACTTGGCAAGCTGTTGAATCAGTAATAATCGATCCGGATATTCTGTATGGAGGCGATAAGTGACCGTTATTGAGGTGTTAGAGGATATGCTCGCTGAACGTCGCTTCGGTGATCCTGACAAATCTTACGTATCTAAGTTGCATCACAAGGGTCTCGACCACATTTTAAGGAAGGTGGGTGAAGAGTCGACAGAAGTTGTGATGGCTGCTAAAGATGCAGTGCGTTCGAGGAATAATGAGGATGTTATTCACGAAGTAGCCGACTTATGGTTTCACACTTTGGTGTTGCTTTCCCACCTGGAAGAACCACCATCTGCTGTCTTAGCCGAACTCGAGCGCCGGCTAGGTGTCAGCGGTCTTTTAGAGAAAGCAAGCAGGGGGAATCAAAATGACTGATTGCCTATTCTGTAATATCCGGGACGGCGGAATACCCGCAGATATTATCTATGAAGATAATGACTGTATGGCGTTTCGTGATATTAGCCCCAAAGCGCCGGTACACTTTTTAGTGATTCCGCGTCGCCATATGGAAAATTTATTCGACGCGACACCCTCTGATGAAGGGTTATTGGGGCGAATTCAATTAAGAATTCAGCAGATCGCTAAGGAACAAGGACTAGATTCAGGATTCAGAACCGTGTTGAATACGGGGCCCGGAGGGCATCAAGAGGTGTACCACATGCACTATCATGTCCTCGGAGGTGGTCCGTTTAGCGGCTTTAACTAACAATATATACAACAATAGGAGCCCGTTATGGGAATTGGTGGTATCAGCATCTGGCAGTTACTGATTATCTTGGCCATCGTGATCATGATTTTTGGTACCAAAAAATTGAAATCGCTCGGGGCAGACCTTGGTAGTGCAGTAAAAGGTTTTCGGCAGTCAGTGACAGACAAAACTGAAGACAAAGGTGCCGAAGATGCAGCGCAAGCAACTGCCGAAAGCACTGTTCAACAGAACGAGTCAACCGAACCAACACAGACTAAAGAAAAAGAGAAAGTCTAAGTGTTCGATATTGGTGCGACAGAGCTATTGCTCGTTGCCATCATTGGTCTAGTCGTGGTTGGTCCAGAGCGACTGCCACGTCTAGCTCGCACCCTCGGATTGTGGCTAAAGCGATTGCGTGGCCAGGTTGCCTCAATACAAAAGGATATCAACCGTGAGCTAGAACTCGAGGACCTGAAACAGCAACTCGAAGCACGTGGCGGTGGACTGAAGATGGAAGATATTGCAGGTGAAGATCCTCTAGGACTCAAGCCGCCAAGCGACGATACACAGACGGAAAACAATGAGCGAACCAAGTCTGAATGATCAGCCCTTAATCGCCCACCTCATTGAACTGAGAGATCGACTGATTCGCATATTAGTGGTCATCCTTATATTCTTTCTGGGCTTCATCGCGTTCGCAAACGATCTGTACGCTTACCTCGCCAATCCACTGCAATCGCTGCTACCAGAGGGAGCTTCGATGATCGCAACTCAGGTGGCGTCACCGTTTCTCGCACCCTTTAAGCTCGCGTTGTACCTTAGCGTCTACTGCGGCGCACCTATGATTCTGTATCAGCTGTGGGGTTTTATTGCACCGGGGCTGTATGACAACGAGAAGAAAATCGCAGGTCCACTTCTCATTTCGAGCATCGTCCTCTTCTACGCAGGGATGGCGTTTGCGTACTTCGCTGTCTTCCCTCTGGTATTTGGCTTCTTCACAACCGTAGGCCCCACCGGTGTTACGGTGATGACTGATATCGATGCCTATCTCTCATTCGTATTAAAATTATTCCTGGCTTTCGGTCTGGCCTTCGAAATCCCGATCGCTACAATGCTGCTTATAAAAGCTGGGATCGCTTCGCCAGACTCATTAAAAGACAAGCGGCCATACGTTTTCATCGGCTGTTTTGTGGTTGGTATGTTGGTTACTCCGCCAGACGTGATCAGTCAAACTCTACTGGCCGTGCCCATGTGGCTTCTTTTTGAGGTAGGATTAATTGGGGCACGATTCCTGGGAACGCCGAAACCAAAAACAGTGGATTTGGAAGAGGATATAGCCGCTGCGTCCACCGCGCACCGAGATGTTGCCACGATCGAGAATGAAGCTACCGACGATAACCCAAAAGAGGAAGAGGTCGATGAATTTGATCTCTATGCCCCTACCCATACCGACGATGATAACCCACCGATTAATGAAGAGCTCGACAAGCCTGAGGCTCTTGACGATCAAGATCCAGACGTCGGACCCACCAAGCCGGGTTCGGCTTAATCATGTGTGGCCATATAAAGCGGCCATTTGACTAGTCGCCTGACATAGCCCCTCTGCCATCTGCGGACCAAACGCGGAGTGTCCTGCCTCATCCAGAATTCTGAGCCTTAAATTCGGGTAGAGCTCTTTCAGGTCAAATGCATTGCGGATTGGACAGACATGATCTTTCAGGCCATGCAATAGAAACATAGGAATCGATGCTAGCTCGCTATGCTTCACACTAAATATATCGGCTTCAAGGAAACAACGTTGGCTGAGGTAGTGATGTTCAATTTTCGCAGTGCTTATTTCATGCCTCGGCGACATCTGACCTGTTTGTTTAGCTTTTGAGTCACAATTCGAGAGTCGATACTCCCATAAATTCCAAGCACGGGCTGCCTGTAACCGAGTAAATTCATCGTTGGCATGCAAAAGTTTTTTATAAGCTTCAAATACAGTCTTCACCGGCAATTTAGCCTGCTCAATAGGCGCAAGAAAATCAGACCAGGCCGCAGAGTATTCGGACGCTGCACCACCACCAAACAGCCAGTCCAAATTATCAGTTGTATTCAGGAACACCCCTCGCAAGATCAATCCGAGGCATCGTCCTGGATGTTCCATGGCGTAAAGCAAGGCGAGGGTGGCACCCCAGGATCCCCCGAATAAAATATAACGTTCCAAGCCAAAACGAGTGGTAATCAAGTTAAGATCTGAAATCAATTTATCTGTAGTATTTTTGGACAGCGAACCATTCGGCTCAGAGCGGCCGCAACCACGTTGGTCGAAGCACAATATGTTGAAGACTTCGGGATTGAAGAATCTAGGCATGAAAGGCGAAGTACCCGCCCCCGGCCCACCATGCAAACAGATCACGGGCAAACCATCAGGATTGCCGAATAACGCGGTCCATAGGTGGTGTTGGCCGTCTGTTGTAGTCAACACCTCTTCGTGATGCGGCGTTAGTTCCGGAAATAGTCTGTGCATACGGCCCCTTACGGGGCGGCACGCACTCCTAGCTTGCCGCCTTTGAGCGTCCCGCACGCTTGCGATCCGACTCTTTGAGTTGTTTTTTACGAAGCCGAATATGATTCGGCGTTACTTCAACCAGCTCATCATCATCAATGAATTCAAGCGCAGACTCAAGGGTCATCTTAATTGGTGGAGTTAGGATAAGGTTCTCGTCAGTTCCGGCAGCACGGATGTTAGTTAACTGCTTACCCTTCACTGGATTCACTGGAAGATCGTTATCACGTGCATGGATACCAAGCAACATACCTTCATATACGTCTACACCTGAGCCGATGATTAAACGTCCCCGGTCTTGAAGATTGTAAAGCGAATAAGCCGTTGTCGCGCCGCCAGTCATAGAAACCAGTACGCCATTAATTCGACTTCCCAATTCACCTGTCTTTACCGGACCATAGTGATCAAATACCTGGCTCATAACACCTGTCCCAGACGTCATCGTCAGGAACTGTGATCGAAAACCAATCAATCCGCGCGCTGCAATGATGTATTCAAGACGGACCCGGCCTTGTCCATCTGGTTCCATATTTTTCATATCACCTTTCCGAAGCCCCATCGCTTCCATCACAGCACCCTGATGTTGATCCTCGATGTCGATCACTACATATTCAAACGGCTCTTGTTTGCCGCCATTGACTTCGCGAACAATTACCTCAGGTCGTGATACACCGAGCTCGAAGCCTTCACGGCGCATCGACTCTATCAGAACAGACAGATGAAGCTCGCCACGGCCTGAGACTACAAATTTGTCCGGTGAATCGCCCTGCTCAACCCGCAGCGCAACGTTATGAATCAATTCGCGATCCAAGCGATCCTTGATATTTCGTGATGTAACGTACTTACCATCTTTACCCGCAAAAGGGCTGTCGTTCACTTGGAATGTCATACTGACGGTCGGCTCATCAACAGACAAGGGTGGTAGACCCTCCAAAGATTCAGGTGCGCAAATCGTATCTGAGATAAGGAGCGGATCGAGGCCGGTGACGCAGACAATATCGCCGGCTGTAGCCGATTGTTGCTCAAACCGCTCAAGGCCAAGATATCCAAGAATCTGGAGCACTTTGCCCCTCCGCGTACCGCCTTCGCGATCAACCACAGCGACCTGTTGGTTTCGTCTTAACTGACCACGACGAATCCGCCCAACACCAATCACGCCCTGGAATGAATTATAATCAAGCGCGGATATTTGGAGCTGGAGCGGTCCGTCTGCATCGACCTCGGGGGCTGGACAGTGATCAACGATCGCTTGAAGTATTGGCTCCATACTACTAATCAGCTGGTCGGGTTCCGGCCCTGACAAACTATTTATGGCAGAACAATACACAACAGGGAAATCAAGTTGGTCTTCGGTTGCACCAAGTTTGTCAAACAGATCAAATACTTTGTCGATCGCACCATGTGGATCGGCACCAGCTTTGTCGACCTTGTTCACGATAACGATTGGCTTTAGCCCCTGATTAAACGCTTTCTGTGTAACAAACCGTGTCTGTGGCATTGGACCTTCTGCGGCATCAACAACTAAGAGCACCGCGTCCACCATAGACAGCACCCGCTCAACCTCGCCACCGAAATCAGCATGGCCTGGTGTGTCTACGAGGTTTATACGGTAATCATTCCAATTCAAACCCGTGTTCTTCGCCAGAATCGTAATTCCGCGTTCTTTTTCCTGATCAGTCGAGTCCATCACACGTTCATTTTGGATCTCTTTCCTGTCGAGGGTGCCTGATGCAGCTAGTAGCTTATCGACAAGCGTAGTCTTTCCATGGTCAACGTGCGCAATGATGGCTACGTTACGTAAACGTTCAATCATAAAGTTCTCCGAGCGCGCCGGAGTATAACGGACACTCGGGGACAGCTGTAGATTATTTGCACCCACGCAATTTGCACTATATTTGTGCGATTTAAAGCGGTATTTGCACAATTAAGGTGCAATTTGTTGGTGATCTGCACCACAATAGTACTCTCATACGCTTTAGAACTAGGCCATTAGTAAAACGGCACAACGATTGCTAAAGCACTGATGAGCGCTTAGTCCACGGGGGCTGAGATACTGAGTTCGACATACGGAGTCACACATGTCCGAAAATACTTTGAAATTAATTGCAGATAGCGAAGCGCGCTGGATAGATCTTCGTTTCACAGATCCGCGGGGGAAAGAGCAGCACGTCACGTTTCCGTCATCAAAGGCAGACGGTGAATTCTTTGCTGAAGGCGCCATGTTCGACGGGTCTTCTATTGCTGGCTGGAAAGGAATCAACGAATCCGACATGATCCTGATGCCGGATGATTCAACGGCTGTCGTCGATCCGTTTACGGAAGAAGTTACAGTAAACATCAGATGCAATATCGTCGAGCCAAGCACTATGCAAGGATATGAGCGTGATCCACGTTCGGTAGCACTACGCGCGGAAGAGTATTTAAAGTCAACCGGTGTCGGCGACACATCTTTCTTTGGACCAGAGCCAGAGTTTTTTGTGTTTGATAATGTCCAGTGGAAAGCTGATATGTCAGGGGCGATGTATAAAATTGACGCTGAGGAAGCCGCGTGGGCCAGCGATGCTGAATTTGAAGGTGGTAATATGGCGCACCGACCAAGCGTCAAAGGCGGATATTTTCCGGTTCCACCGATCGACTCGGCGATGGATCTGAGAACCGCGATGTGTGAGACCCTAGGGTCAATGGGTCTGGAGGTAGAAGTCCATCACCACGAGGTAGCGACCGCTTGTCAAAATGAAATTGGAGTAAAATTCAATACATTGGTGAAAAAAGCCGACGAAGTGCAGATACTAAAGTATGTCGTTCATAACGTAGCGCACGCTTACGGCAAGACAGCGACGTTTATGCCTAAGCCACTAGTCGGCGATAACGGGTCGGGCATGCACTGCCACCAGTCGATCTGGAAAGACGGCCAGAATTTATTCGCAGGTAACGGGTACGCAGGCCTGTCTGACGAGGCGCTTTTCTACATTGGAGGCATAATCAAGCACGCGCGAGCCATCAACGCCTTTGCGAATGCATCGACGAATTCATACAAGCGTTTGGTTCCAGGTTTTGAGGCTCCAGTCATGCTTGCGTACTCAGCGCGCAACCGTTCGGCATCGATTCGTATTCCATACGTCTCAAATGCGAAAGGTCGTCGCATCGAGGTACGATTCCCGGATCCAACAGCGAACCCATACCTAGCATTCTCTGCAATGCTAATGGCTGGTCTTGACGGTATCCAAAACAAAATCCACCCGGGCGAGGCGGCCAGCAAGGATCTCTACGACCTGCCTGAAGAAGAAGCTCTAGCTATTCCAACAGTCGCTTCTAGCCTTGAACAAGCGCTGGATGCACTGGACGCAGATCGCGCTTTCCTGACCGCTGGCGGTGTCTTCACCGATGATATGATCGATGGATATATCGAACTGAAGCGAGAAGAAGTCGAGCGCTTGAACATGACCACTCACCCGGTCGAGTTCGGCATGTACTACAGCGTCTAAAAGGAGTGGGCCGAGAAATACCTCGGCCCTTCTTATGATACCCACCATACTTGAGGAGAATTTATCCACCGGGATCTTGCTTCTTAATCGTTCCTTAGAAGTAACCTGGGCTAATGATTCATTCCTGCAGATTCTAGGTAAAACAAGATCCCAAGT
>JBMZTF010000021.1:0-14275 GCA_049623565.1 Litorivicinaceae bacterium | reverse complement strand
CGTCACGAGAAATGTCCCAGCTCTTGAGGCCTCCCTCTATCCATTCGGCCAGTTTATTCGCAACCTCAGGTTGCAGTCGTCCGGATCGAGTCCAGTCTTTCAGGAACTCTGTATGCTTCCCAAGCTCGAAGAACAGGTGCTCCGAATCCTTAAGAACAGGTGTCGCGCCAGATAATGTGGATTTTGGATTCTTAAGCTCGGATGCTTGGTAGGTCGCGCCGCACGCTTCGCAGTTATCGCCGTACTGATCATCGACACCACACTTAGGGCAGGTTCCCTTGACGTAGCGGTCGGCGAGAAATAATTCCTTCTCGGGATCAAAGAGCTGAGAGATTGTCCTTACAGCGATACCGCCCGCGTCTCGCACTCGAGAGTAAATCAGTTCCGAATAGCGACGGTTAGCTTCGCTGTGTGTCGACGAATAATGGTCAAAACCGATATGAAACCCATTGAAGTCAGCTTCATGCTCCGCCCTGACGTCCGCAATCAATTCTTCTGGCGTTATCCCGAGCGTTTCTGCGCGAAGCATGATCGCAGTACCGTGAGCGTCATCCGCGCAAACATAGACACATCGATGGCCAGACTGCTTCTGATAGCGAACCCAGATATCGGTTTGAATATACTCAAGCATGTGTCCTAGGTGAATTGAACCGTTGGCATAGGGCAGCGCGCTCGTGACTAAAATGGTGCGTCCGTCTGTCGGCACAGAATTAATTCCTTGTCGTGATGCCAGTGGAGCCCCAGTATACCGGTACTAGCCGGGTTTTGGCCGACTCTCGATAAAAACGGAGATGATTTTGTCGACTTCTATCCATGACCACGTGATTGGGATTCTTTCCGAGCATGACGATCCCTATTGTGAGGCCAATCTTGGCCGCAGTGGCGTCTTAACGCGGTGCGAGCTGAGAGATAACGAGCTTGATATCGAGCTGACGTTTAATTATCCGCTTGTCGGGATGACTCGTTCCCTCGTCACGCAGTTAAAACCAAAGCTTGAGGAGCTTAAACAAGTTAAAGAGGCCTTCATTCGTGTGCGTCATGAGGTCCCAGTGACGCCAGCGCGGGAGGGCACCGAGTCGATCTCGGGTGTTCGTCAGGTCATCTGTGTGGCCTCAGGCAAAGGCGGCGTTGGAAAATCGACGACCGCCGTAAACCTAGCTCTCGCCCTGCAATTGGAGGGCGCGCGGGTTGGTCTTTTGGACGCAGATATTTACGGACCATCTCAGGGCCTAATGCTCGGAGTACAGGATCAACGCCCAGAGACGCCGGACGGTAAGTCATTTAACCCTGTTATCGCTCACGGCATTCCAGTGATGTCGATGGCATTTCTTTTGACAGAGCGCTCGCCAACAATCTGGCGTGGACCGATGGTCAGTGGTGCCTTTACCCAAATGCTTCGCCAGACCAATTGGGGTAACCTTGATTACCTTGTGATCGATCTGCCACCGGGGACGGGTGACATTCAACTCACGCTGAGTCAGCAAGTGCCTGTTAATGGCGCTGTCATTGTGACCACGCCGCAAGACGTGGCTTTGATTGACGCACGCCGAGGTATTGAGATGTTTAGGCGAGTGGAGATCCCTGTTATCGGGGTCATTGAGAACATGTCAATACACCGTTGTTCGCAGTGTGGCCACACGGAAAATATATTTGGTGAGGGCGGTGGCGATAAAATTGCGGCAGACTATGACACCGAATTGCTTGGTGCTTTACCTCTCGATTTGAGCATCCGGCAGCAGACAGACGCTGGAAAGCCGACCGTGATAAGTGATCCAGATGGCATAATAGCGCAGTCCTATCGTGAAATTGCCAGACGCACTGGCGCGCGACTTGCACTTTTTGCTAAACGCGACGGGGCAGGCAGTTTAATTACTAAAACCCAAGGGATCGAAGAGTAACCCATGACCATTAAATCCGACCGCTGGATTCAGCAAATGGCTGAAGCCCGAGACATGATTTCACCATTCGAAGCGAGCCAAATACGCGATCGTGGCGGACAGAGGCTAATCTCCTACGGCACATCGAGCTACGGCTACGACGTTCGCTGCGCTGACGAATTCAAGGTATTCACCAACATCCACTCGGCGGTGGTCGATCCCAAGGATTTTGATGAGAAGAGCTTCGTTGATATCAAATCAGACGTCTGCGTTGTCCCACCCAACTCGTTCGCCCTTGCTCGGACAGTTGAATACTTTAAGATCCCCGAAGACGTGCTGACGATCTGCCTAGGTAAGTCTACCTACGCACGTTGTGGGATCATCGTAAACGTCACTCCACTTGAACCCGAGTGGGAGGGTCACGTCACACTTGAGTTTTCGAATACGACCAACCTTCCCGCGAAAATCTACGCAAACGAAGGCGTTGCGCAAATGCTATTTTTCCAATCCGATGAGCGTTGCCTGACCACATATCGCGATCGGGGAGGTAAATACCAAGGACAAACTGGGGTCACACTTCCCAAAGCCTAAGGATAGGAATGAACACAGAAGAACGTTATCTGCTCCGGATCACGTGTCCAGGACGGACGGGGTTGGTTGCTGCGATTACCGGTTTTTTGGCCGACCATGAATGTTTCATTACCGAGCTCTCGCAGTTTGACGACATTCAGACCGGTCGATTTTTTTGTCGTGCTGAATTTTTTAAGCCTAAGTCTGGTTTAACACCGGACGCACTCTCTGTTCTATTTTCAGAGATTGGTTCGCGTTTTGAGATGGAGTGGAAGTTTATCTGTCGATCAATTCCTCATCGAACACTGATTTTGGTATCGAAGTTTGACCATTGTTTGAATGATCTGCTTTACCGAAAGCAGACCGGTGAGTTGAATATCGAGGTCACGACAGTCGCGTCAAACCATCCAGATCTCGAGCCATTGGCGAAGTTCCATGGGGCGCCCTATGAAGTCCTTCCTACGGGGAAGTCGAAGCTTGCGACCAAGGCAGCGCAAGAAGATCGTATCCGCCAGCTGATTGATGAGCAGAACGTTGATCTAGTCATTCTCGCACGCTACATGCAGGTCTTATCTGATGAGTTGTGTCAGGATCTGGCTGGGTGCTGTATCAATATCCATCACTCTTTTCTGCCAAGTTTTAAAGGCGCACGTCCATACCATCAAGCTTTTGAGAGAGGCGTAAAAGCGATCGGTGCGACGGCGCACTACGTGACTACGGACTTAGATGAGGGGCCGATCATTGATCAGGAGGTCGCCCGCGTTGACCATACGTTTGGACCGGAACAGCTGTTAGCGACGGGCCGAAATATGGAAAACTACGCACTCTCTCGAGCTGTGAAGGCGCACAGTGAGCATCGCGTTTTCCTAAACGGACATAAGACGGTGGTATTGAAATGACGGTAACTCGAATCGACGGGAAAGCGTTGGCAGAACAATTACGTGAAGACGTCGCTGAAGGTGTGAAAGCATTAAAAGCAGCGCACGGAATCACCCCAGGATTAGCCGTGGTATTAGTGGGTGAGGATCCAGCAAGCCAGGTATATGTTCGGAACAAAGTGAAGCAGACAGAAGCCTGTGGGATGAGATCGTTCCACCATGTACTGGAGGTCACGACTTCTCGAGACTCACTGATCTCGTTAATTGAAATATTAAATAATGATCCGGAAGTACACGGTATTTTGGTCCAGTTACCACTGCCAGACCACCTCGACTCTCAGGACGTGATTGAGGCGATTGACCCGACGAAAGATGTTGATGGGTTCCATACCAGCAATGTCGGAGAGTTGTGGACAGGTGGTAAGCCTTTTGTTCCTTGTACTCCCCTTGGTTGTCTCAAGCTCTTGAAGTCAATAGACCCAGATATCGCGGGGAAGAACGCGGTCGTAATAGGTCGCTCAAATATCGTCGGTCGTCCGATGGCTGCGCTTTTGTTGAATGAATCGGCGACAGTGACCATTGCACATTCGAAAACAAGGGACCTCCCGGCGCTCTGTAGTCAGGCAGATATTTTGGTTGTGGCAGTTGGCTACCCTCAAATGGTTAAGGCGGACTGGATCAAGCCAGGCGCAATTGTGTTGGATGTTGGTATCAACCGAACTGAGACGGAGGATGGGAATACTCGGCTCGTCGGTGACGTCGATTTTGATGATGCGTCGCGAGTAGCGGGAGCCATTACCCCTGTCCCTGGTGGGCCAGGCCCAATGACTATTGCGTGTCTTTTAGCCAATACGCTTGAGGCGGCCAGGCGCACAGTTTCCTAGCCCAGCCGAGTTCCCGGTAAAGTCGCGTCCCGTTAAGAGTTAGTGTGACAGACCCTGTAGCGCTCTAGCTTTCTGGTATGCGTGATATACGACACTACCCACTGTGAATGCCACTGCCCAGTATGCAGAGCTTGAGAACGTGGCCGGTGCATATTCGAGTTCACGGCTCAAAAATTCACTGAGGGTTGGCTCAAAGTTCCCGGACCAAAGGTAAAAACTACCGCTGGAGATAAGCTCACAAAAAGCGGTCCCGAGCATCGCGAATCCAAAGAATACCGCGAAGCCCGCAGGCTCACCTGTCAAATAAAATTTTGATAGTCGACCAGCAACCCACATCGAGAAGTATGCCGGGATGAGCATACCGTAGGCAAATGATAGACACGTACCAGGCACACCGCCAAAAGTAAACGCATAGGCATCAATAAGGACGGCGAGAGACATGAACCAGGCGAATGACCATAGGGGGAGCAGAGCCCCAGCTATCATGAACGTCATCCAAGAAGCCTCGGGCAATGCGTCGAAACCAGAGAAGTGACTACCTCTGGTCAGGCCCATTACCAGCGTGAGCGTTAGTATTAGACAGATGCTTTGACGAAAACGATTCATAAGGATCAGAGGCTAGCAGAAATTTCAAAGACTAGCGACCGGGGCGCCGCGGGTGTCCTGAATAAGTTTGCACCTGACCTGAGATGGTAAGAGTCATATTCTTTACCAAATAAATTCCCGATCGTTACCTTAGAAGAAAAAAATTTCCCTGCGTGACTCACATTTAAATTAGTAACAGAGTACGCGTTTTGTCTGCCGTACGCATTGGACCAATCATTAATCGAGTATTGAGCTGACTGGTAACGACTCAGCATACCGACCGACCATTGATCGGAAATAGTTTTTACGAGTCCAAGAGATCCGAGATACCTTGATGTCGAGGGCACATGGGACCCGTCGTAGGCATCGTCGTCGAATTTGGCGTATATGTACGCGCCACTAATTGACGCTTTGATAGAGCTCGTTACACTCGCATCTGTGCTAAAAGATCCTCCATATCTCTTAGTTTTATCCACGGTTGTGTTAGTAAAACTAGCCGGGTCGTAGTAGATCTCATCACTAGTTTCTAAGTGGTAAATTGTTGCCTGGGTCGCGCCCGATTTCCAGCCTAATTCAACAGAATTACCTTTCTGGGGAGCGATTGGGGTATCCGTCGCTGAGAAAGTTGGAGCTGGATACGTGACTTGTTCATCAAGCGTGGCTATCCGAAAATTCTGGTCTAGACGCAGGGAAAAAATTTGGTCATCCACTAATTTTTCGAGACCTAGCTCGACTGCAGATACATCGTTGTTTACCTTCGCTCCGTTTAGAAGTTTGTTCGTGTTGTGAGTCATTCGCGCACCCAGTATGGCGTCTAGTTGCTCGGCCATGGTAATTTTTGCCCGACCAAAAAAGGAGCCGATCTCTTGTGTCCTGACGTTAGAGTTTCCGGTCAGGTATTGGCTTTGAGAGAGATCTATCCCAAATACATAGTCAGTGGGCTTCGAGTTTAGAGAGGTTTGCCCCAGAACCTTCGGCGATAATGAGTTGACTCGAAGAATCTGATCGATGCTTGTACCGCTCAGGTAGCGCCCCTCTTGACGCGAGAGCCGTCTCCCGGCATCGATTTGAAATATGCCTCCAGTGTCTAGGGTGTTCTCAAGCTTCGTCCAGATCGTTTGTCGTATGCTACGTTTCTTCTGCACACTTGTTGTTCTAAATGCTCTTCGGTTTGCTGTGACTGCACTGTCTGCTGCGACACCGGAAAGATATCCATCTGTCCTCGACTGGTCGAGTCCGAAGCTTACATCACCATCCAAAAAAGGTAGAGAGTAACTGACTGCCCCGTACGATTTCGTATTTTCGGTGTGGTCTCGATACCCATCTGTTGAGCCTGCAGACGCAGCAGCATGGAGATGTCTGCCCGCCTCCAAAGAGCGTGAGATATTAGTTGAAACCTCAAAAGTGCCGAACGACCCAGCCTTAATTTTTGACTCCGAATACTCTCGTTTCACCGTCTGATCGGAGATAATGTTGACTACACCACCGACGGCACCATTCCCATAAAGGACACCCGCCGAGGCGTTCAATATTTCCACTCTGGAAATTTCATCCAACGGGATCGTTGACAAGTCAGGTCCCTCTAGAGTTGCATTATTGAGTGGTCTCCCGTTAAGTAAAATGAGTATATTTTGGGCAGCTCGTTCACCAAAGCCTCTTAGATCGGGTGACCCACCGGCATCGTATCCACTAGACGCACCACCGATGTGTAATAGACCAGAGCCGGCCAATACTTCGCTCAATGACTGATAACCAGAACGTGCTATGTCCGCTCGCGTGATCACCTTCGAAAAAGGAGAGGCCTCATTGATCGGCGTGGGTGACCTGCTATCAATCTCGATGATGATATCGGCTTCGTTTGCGTAACAAGACAAGGAAAGTAGGCATAGCGCACAAGCGCCGTAGTTTTGACGTAGAATCATTTGCTCACCCGGTCGAGCCCACCGCTCGCCGTAAGTGTGTAATACGTAAGGTAGGTCTCCGGGCTCGTTCAGGGCAATTCCATCTGCCGAATCACACACACCTTCCCATCAAACCAGACAGTGGTATTCGTGTGGACTCAGAACTGAACATACCGTTGCGGGGGCAGCTTCGGACTTGGCTAGGCCTTACCGAATTCCCTGTTATGCCGATCGCTCGGCCACCCAACGCGGGACGAGGGTAGTGTACCGCCGGGTAATTCAAATGTAACTCTTTTCTGGCTAGACAGCCGTTATGACGAGTGCTGCGACCGCCCATAATAATAGCGATCTTTCAGCGAGTGACTGCATTTCTTCGATATGATAGCGCGCAGCGTCATCCCCATCACCCGCTAAGGGTTCCTGTTGGATAATACCCTGCACGCAACGCGATCCACCGAGTTTGACTCGAAGCGCTCCGGCTGTTGCCGCAACTAATACGCCTACCTCTGGATCTGAGAAATCGTTCGCTTGGCGAATCCATGTTGCGCGTGACCGTTCGCGATCACCCATGAACCCGAGCGTCAAAGCCATCAACCGAATTGGAACCCAATTGAGTAAAGACAACCATCGTTCAGACGTTTCACCTGAACCACGACGCTGCGCAATCACCGTAGATGTCCAATAAAGAAGGATACCTGGAAGACCACCAAGGGCGAACCAAGCCAAAGGAATAAAAACTTTTTGGGCAAGGTTTAATACTTGGGTCTCAACTGAGATACGGGCGACTCCATTCTCATCGAGCTGACTGGCGTCGGTCCCAGAGAACTCAGTGAGCTTGATTTGCGCCTGTGAAAATGAACCGCTTCGGAGCTGGGTCAGGATTGCTTTAGAGTCTTCTGTGACTCGTCCGTATTCGATGATGAGTACCAAAGCACAAAACGTAATTACGGTACCAATCAGTGGCATGTAGGCAATGATTGCGCCGAGTGCCACTGAGCCACCAACGATGACCGGGAGGCGTAATGTATTCGGGAGCGCATCAGTTGCTTTTTCGATCGTGCTGATAGCATGCAGACGATATGGCTCAATACGATCAGATGCGACAAGGCGACTGAAAAGGAGAGCGGCCACCGCCAAAATCAGTGCGTTCATTAAAATTCCTTTAAAGTTTTAGAAACTGTAGCATGAAGCCAGTTACACTTGCGTTATGTATACTCCGTTATCTGTTTGCATTGGTCTTCGGTACACCCGCGCTAGGCGCCGAAATCATTTTATTTCGTTTATCTCCGCAGTCTCAATGGCTGGGTTAACCTTAGGCGTCGCGGTTCTTATTCTTGTGCTTTCGGTACTGAACGGATTCGACCGTGAACTACGTAACCGTATCCTTGGTACTGTTCCCCACGCCTTGCTCGAGTTCGAAGATGCGCGAACAGATCTTGACCCGGTGGCGGAAAGACTCCTCACCAATCGATCGATCGCTGGCGTCGCACCACTGAATCAAGGTGAGGGTCTGTTGGTTGCCAATGGGCGAACGGTGTCTGTTGCTGTTCTAGGAGTTGATCCAGAGAAAGAGGCACAAGTTTCGATCCTCCCGGGCCGTATGACACAAGGCAAATTCGTTGATCTAAGTGCCCGTCGATTCTCGACAATCTTAGGATCTGGCATTGCGGCAAATCTTGGCGTGGTCCCTGGAGATCAAGTGACACTCCTTATCCCAGACGCGACCGTCAGTCTGGCCGGTGTAACACCGCGTATGAAGCGGCTTGAGGTCGCCGGTATTTTTGAGGTCGGTGCACAGCTAGACAACCAGCTTATATTTGTTCAACTGTCTGACGCGGCAAGATTGTTTAAGTTAGGCGAGGGTGTTGCGGCGCTTCGATTGCAATTTGACAACCTGTTCGATGCGCCTCAACTTATTCGTCCGATCGCACAAGAAGTTAGCTCTTCACTGGGTCTGCCGATTCGCTATCAGGACTGGACCAGAACGCAAGGTAACCTGTTCGAGGCCATCCAGCTCGAAAAGACCATGATCGCGCTGTTGCTGACTCTAATTATCGCTGTCGCTGCGTTCAATATCGTGTCGACACTCGTGATGGTTGTGACAGATAAGCGTGCTGACATCGCTATATTAAAAACAATTGGGCTATCTCCACGTGGGGTTATGGGGGTATTTGTTGTTCAAGGAACACTCGTTGGTGTTGTGGGTACTGTCCTCGGCGTGTTCTTGGGAGTCCCACTCGCACTGACGATCACGGGAATTCTTGGTTTCTTGGAGTCTGTGTTTGGGTTCTATCTCTTTAACCCGAGTGCGTATTTTATTTCCGATTTGCCATCAGAACTTCGGTGGTCAGATGTCGGACTGGTGGCCGTTTTGAGCATTGGCCTATCGTTGGTCGCGACCCTCTATCCCGCACTGAAAGCCAGTCGAATTGTTCCCGCGGAGATTTTGAACCATGAGCGATAGTCCCGTACTGGAGCTGCAGGATGTGAGCTTCGGCTACGGTGAGGGCGAGGATCGTGTTTCTGTTCTTGAAAACGTAAACTTTTCCGTTGAATCAGGGCAACGTTTGGCACTCCTTGGACGGAGTGGTTCCGGGAAGAGTACGCTCATGAATATCTTGGCAGGATTGCTACTACCCGAGCGAGGTTCTGTGATTTGGCAAGGGTCTGATATCACTCGATTGAGCGATGCAGAGCGAGTCTCATTGCGTCGTCAAACGATTGGGGTTGTTTATCAATTTCACCATTTGCTACCTGAGTTTTCAGCGGGGGAGAATGTTATGTTGCCCGCGATGCTCGGCGGTCAATCTGTGGCTACATCAACTCGCCTGGCGCGTGAGCTCCTTGAACAAGTGGGTCTCGAGCATCGAGTTGGTCATAGGCCAGGGGAGTTATCTGGTGGAGAGCGGCAGCGTGTTGCAATTGCCCGCGCACTTGCTGGCGGCCCGAAGGTATTGTTGATGGATGAACCTACCGGTAACTTGGATGAATCGACGGCTGATCGAGTGCTATCGATGCTTGTTGATTTGTCGAAGACGACTCAGACAAGTCTCGTTATTGTGACTCACGACCGCCGGGTTGCTGCTCAGACAGAGCAGCTATTTGAGTTGTGTCATGGCCAGCTGACAAATTTCCAGTAGATTTGGTTGACTGGCGGCGTTTCTTCCAATCGTGATTCACTTTCCAGCGCCACCATATACGGAGACCAAATAGTCCGAGTATTCCGGTGCCGATGCCGATTAGAAGAGAACCCGTAAGTAACGGGAGCCAAATCAATGACAGCTGCTCTTGTATCCAGCTTTGAGTGACGCTGTCGGGGAGAGATAAAGGCTCCGAGTTCAGTACCCAGGCTCCCAGCGCATAGGCGATAGCGAAGTACGGCGGCATAGTGATTGGGTTCGTTAACCAGCAGAGCCCCACAGAGATGGGAACATTGCACCTGAGTATCAGTGCACTTATTGCTGCGCCGACCATTTGAAAAGGCATGGGCATACAGGCCCAGAAAATCCCATTCAGAAAGGCGTAACCGACTGTTTTTCTGTTTAAGTGCCACAGATCGTGAGCAAATAATTTTTCGCCCAGGAAGCCCCAGCCGCGCATATGCTCGAGGCGCTGTGCGGATGGCATTATTTTGGAAACTAACTTCTTCGGCATCTGGAAACGCTCACCAATTCTGAGCAGTGTTATACATTGATTATGGGCTATTGCAATTAGTTTGACCTAAAGCGTGTTAAGACTTTGTGAATCAAAAATATTTTTTCGTAATGTGACGCCAATTTTTCTCAGCAAGTCGCCACGCCATCTCGCAAAGAAATAGTGCGGTCAATTGACAGCAGGGTCTCTGGCTGGTGACTAATGATAAGTGTCGTCCGATTAGCTTTTAAGTTCTCGAGGCCTTTGAGAACCTCTTCACGGCTCGCGTGGTCAAGCGCACTTGTCGGTTCATCGAGTAGTAAGATCGGTGCGTCCTTGATAAATGCACGAGCGATTGCAATGCGCTGCCTTTGACCACCCGATAACCGACTTCCTAGGGGACCAATCTGGGTATCAAATCCATCCGGCAGTGCCTCAATGAACTCCAATGCGTTCGCTCGTCGCGCTGCTTCTCGCACCTCTGCATCTGACGCATCCGGCAACCCAAGTCGAATGTTCTCTGCGACGGATGCATCAAATAGGTTTACTTGTTGTCCAACGAGCGAGAGCTGACGTCGACGTTTTGCGAGGGGCCATTCTGCGAGAGATTCGTCGTTAATACGAATTTCACCGTCATCGGGGTCTAGAAAACCCGCGATCAGTGCGATCAGAGATGATTTTCCAGAGCCCGATGGGCCGACAAGAGCAACACTTTCTCCGGGACGTATGTCGAATGAGACTGAGTCAAGTGCAAGACCCTCGGCGGCGGGATAGCTGAATGAGATACCGTTGATCGCGAGTGACGCTTCCGGAAGCGCCTCATGACTTCTGGAATGCCCGCGTTGATCATCGAGAGTCTGATCAAAAATTTCATAAATTGATTCAGCCGCCGCAAGACCACGTTGAATAGTTGCATTGACTCCGGTGAGCCTTCGAACTGGATCAAAAATCATTCCCATCGCCGTGATGTAAGCAACAAACTCGCCTGGGCTTAGGAGGTCCCGCGCACTCATTTGTGTCCCAATAAGAATCACGATACCGATCGTGATGGCGGCTAAAATCTGAACCAATGGAACGTTGAGTGATTGAATTTTTACGACGCGCATCTGCTCGTGACGCAAACGTTTGTTAATGTCGTCAAAACGTTCCTGTTGGTTATCGTGTCCGCCAAAGATTTTGATGTCCTTCACCGCCAACAATGATTCCTCAATCAGCCCGGTAAGTCGACCGGTCCACGTCTGTAAATCTTGGTTGGAGCGACGCATCTTGACACTCGCTTTCTTGACCACAAATGATACGACCGGGGCCGCTACCAGGAGGGCTACAGACATTTGCCACGAGGTGTAAATGAGAAATCCAAGCAGTCCTAGGATCATCAGCGTGTCTTTGATGATGACCATCCACGCGGTCGATACTGCTTCGCCGACTTGGGCAACATCGTAGGTAATCCTCGACAAGAGTCGACCACCTTCCTCAGAGTCGTGATCCTTCATCGGGAGATCGAGTTGAACGGCAAAGACCTCAGATCGGATATCAGCAACCGTTCGGTGGGCAACGTATTGGCTTGAGACCGATGCGACGTATTCTGAGATTCCTTTTAAAACGAACACTGCCACGATTAGCAGTGGAATTTGGATCAACGCATCCGGATCTCTATCGATCAATGAATCGTCTATTAACGGCGCCATCAGGGCTGGCAACATTGGCTCCATAGCAGCTGTCGTGGCCATCGTAAGCATGGCTAACACAGCAATTTTCCAGTACGGCAGCGCTTCTCGTATCAGGCGGCCATAGGTGCGCATATCACCTTTCATTCGCGTCTGACGATCCAGTCAATCCAAAAGTTTGCGAAACCACGTGGTTTAAACTCTTTTTCCATTGTTTCGCGATCATATTCTGAGTTTACCCACTCCAGAAAGGTAGGGCTTGTTTTGTTTCGGTGAGCCTCGTTGTACTGATCACGGTATTGTATATATGACTCAAAGAAATGATCCAAGATGCCGGTCTTGGCGCTTCTAAAGTGTCCGTATGTCCAGTGGAGTTGATCTTTGGCGTCGTCGATCGGCTGGCCTAGCCGAAAGTGACAGTACAAGACTGCAAAAATCCCAGCGCGGTCTGCGCCCGACTTGCAGTGTGCGAGGGCTGGAGTCTCGAACCCTTCAACTAATTCTTTTAGAAGGTTGATTTGCTCTGCTGTTGGCAGGCCCCGAGAGTGCACCCGCGTATTGATGAGTGTGATGCCTGCGTTTTCGCAGGCCTTGGCTTCTAATTGATACCTGCCTTGTGTCGGGTTATAACCACGAAGATTGATGATAGTCTTCAGGCCGAGCTCCCGTTTGTAACGATGGATCTGTGCGACGCTTGGTTGATTGCTTCGGTACAACGGGCCAGGAAGGCAGAAACGGTTCGAATAGAGCGATCTCAGGAAGCCGTGGTCCACGAGCCATAAATCCAGATTCGCTTTGATTAATTTCCACAAACTGAGTGGTGTGGATGGTGGCGCTTTACCCCAACCTTCAATAGTCACGGATCATCCTTTTACTTTGAAGTAGCGCGGAGCATACTCAATTCATAAGTATCCTGCACAGAAATAGAGGGAATTAGTGCATGAGATTCCGCTTCGAGAGTTTAAAGGGCTTCCACGGGTGGCCACAGCGCTGGTTGAAACCTGCGACAGCGTTGAGTCGCTCATTGAGACCTATCGTCACCTCCTGGATGCACAGAAAGCGCAGAAAAATCGAGAACGCACCAAGGGTCTCTGGTGAGGTTCCTGTCGTTTGCATCGGAAATATTGTCGTTGGCGGCTCCGGAAAATCACCCTTGGTGGTTAGCCTCGCTCTACGACTTAAGGAAGCAGGGTTCAGGCCCGGAATTGTTAGT
This sequence comes from Litorivicinaceae bacterium, assembly GCA_049623565.1. GTDB lineage: Bacteria > Pseudomonadota > Gammaproteobacteria > Pseudomonadales > Litorivicinaceae > HIMB30. The sequence continues at coordinate 1,067 of JBMZTF010000021.1, read as the reverse complement.
CGTGGCTATGGTGGACATGCGAAAAATCTCCCTATAGAGGTCACTGAGACGAGTCTCCCACAGAACGTCGGAGACGAACCGTTGATGCTAAAAAAGCGAACGGGTTGTCCCGTGATTGTTTGTCGGGATCGACTGAAGGCTGTCGAACGGCTGCTATTTCATCATCCGGTCAATGTCGTTTTATCTGATGACGGGTTGCAGAATACACTTATGTGGCGGGACTTTTCGGTCTGTGTTTTTAGTAAATATCAGGGTATTGGTAATGGCCTTGAGATGCCGTTTGGTCCTCTGAGGGAGCCCTTATCTGTTCTTGAAGAGATGGATGCAATCATTGTCCGGGGGACAGAGTATCCAAAAGAAATGTTGATCGAAATGGGTATCGAAACAAAGACGCCTGTGTTTGGCTCTATTGGTGAGATGGCCTATGCCTATCGCTCAGATTCACCCGAAGAGCATTATTCAATCAGCGATCTTGTCCATCATGGTGATTTTGATGCTGTGTCTGGCATTGCAACACCGAGTCGCTTTTTTGAGGGTCTGGAACAGGTCGGGTTATCGATAGAAAAATACGCATTCCCAGATCATCATGCATTTACCGCATCTGACGTATCTGGGCTGAACCGAGTGATAACGACCGAGAAAGATGCTGTGAAATTGGTACACTTGCTCACGAAACCATTCTGGGTGGTTGGGCTTCAAAGTCGCCAACCGGAATTCGAAAGTTGGCTCATCGATCGTCTGAAAGAGTGGAGAAGGGTATGAGTTTGGCGCCCCAGCTAAAAAATTTTTTGGTCTGCCCCCTGTGTAAGGGAGACGTTGAGATCCGCGAGGATGATGAGGAGATTTGGTGTCGCGCCGATGGCCTTGCCTTTCCCATCCGTGACGATATTCCGGTGATGCTTGCCGATGAGGCGCGCACACTGACTGGTGACGAGCGGACTGATCGTTAATGAGTTTTATTGCGGTGATCCCCGCTCGCTTCGAATCGACGCGCCTCCCGGGCAAACCGCTTCTGGATATTGTTGGTCAACCCATGATTCAGCACGTATACAACCGAGCCCAGTCAT
>JBMZTF010000020.1:8030-15264 GCA_049623565.1 Litorivicinaceae bacterium | reverse complement strand
CTGTTCATATTAATTATTCTTAGCCCTCTCGGCTTGGCCCATTGCGAAATTCAGCGACTTCACCTCGGTGTAGCTCAGCATCTCGTCTAGACCCTCCTCGCGTCCGATTCCAGAGTTTTTATAGCCCCCGTAAGGCTGCCCACGGTAATGGTTCCCGATACCGTTGACCCACACGTATCCGGCCTCGATGTTGCGGGACAGCTCCATCGCGGTGAAGTAGTTATTGGTCCAGATCGCCGCCGTCAGTCCGTAGGTCGTCGAGTTGGCGATCTCAATCGCCTCGTCGAGGTCGTCGTAAGGCATCAGGCTCATGATGGGGCCGAACACCTCCTCTTGGGCGATACGCATATTGGATGTCACGTTCCCGAATACCGTAGGCTCCACGAAAAAGCCGCCCGGGCACCCTTCGATCTCCATCGCGTTACCACCCAGCAATAGCTCGGCGCCCTCGTCTTTAGCGATCTGGATGTAGCTCAGGACCTTCTGGTACTGGGCCTCAGATACCACCGGACCCATCTTGATAGAGGTATCCAGCGGGTGGCCTACCTTCACCTGCTTGACCCGTCCGACTACCTTTTTACTGAGCTCTTCATACTGAGACCGGTGGATGATTAGGCGGCTTGTCGAGCCACAGGACTGACCCTGCCAGCCGAAGTTCATCCCGTTTGTTGCGGCCTTGATCGCGTCGTCAAGATTCGCGTCCTCGCAGACAATAAATGGATTCTTACCACCAAGCTCCAGACTGACGTGCTTGACTGCCGACTCTGCCGCGGCCTTCTGGATAGCCATCCCGGAAGCCACGGAACCGATGAATGCGATCCTTTTCACGCGAGGGTCTCTGACCAGAACCTCACCTGTTACACGGTCACCGGTCACGATATTGATTACACCCGGCGGGGCAACCTCAGCACAAATTTCAGCAAGGAGGCTCGCGGATAGTGGCGCCTGCTCTGAGGGTTTCACAACGATGGTGTTTCCGGCGATCAATGCCGGGGCAATCCTTGACGCTGCGAAGCCGATCGGGTGATTGAACGGGATGATCCGTCCGACGACACCGTACGGCTCCCTGAGAGTCAGGTGAATATTCTCGGGGGTCGATGGGACGGTCATCCCCTTGAGTTCGTAGGCAAGCCCGCAATAGAAACGCATCCGCTCGACGGCCTTATGGACGTCATTGGTCATCGGACCTACCGTGTTACCGGTGTCCAGAGCCTCAATCTTCGCAAACTCCTCGGCCCTGGACTCGAGTCGCTGCGCGATCTCCTCAATCAAGGCCACACGCTGTTTTTGGGTCGTCTTCCTCCAGGCCTTTGAGGCCTCCTTAGCGGCCGTCACCGCCTCGGTCATCTCCTCGGCGGAGGCGTTGGGGACCCGGCCGATCAATTCCTGGGTAGCGGGGCAGCGGCTGTCCAGCCACTGGTCGCAGCTGGATCCTCGGAGCTCTCCGTCGATCAACATCTTCCCGTCAAGTTGCTCAGTCACCTTGAAACGTGCATCTATTTCCACTGCTAGGACTCCGGTTAATTAGGGTTGTTTAAGCAAAGGATGCAACGAAACCTCTGAACGGACCAATTCAGAATAATGTTTGGGGCGATTCACGGCCTATTTTGATCGTTCAGAGTCGAGTTGCGCCAACTTGTCTGGCGTGTACCGCTGACCCTCAAAGCGGTGCTCGTTAAGCAAGTTTTCTAATTGGTCCGACTGCTCGTCCGTGAGCGGGGTCCTGGCCCCCTGATCATCTCGCCAGTGCGACAGTTCTGAGGTACCAGGAATAGCACCCACGTGGTCGCCCTGTGACCACAACCAGTTGAGACAGACTTGCGCGAGGGTCATCCCCCAACCGATGCCGAGTATTTCGACCTGTTCGAGGACACTCAGGTTGCGCCTAAACGCGTCTCCCTGGAAACGTGGCATCCCGTGCCGGATATCACGCTCCGAGAGTTTCGTCATGTCGCGTACGCCACCCGCTAAGAAACCACGCCCGACCGGGCTGTAGGCGACTAGTGCGATACCGTTGTCCCCACAGTAGCCGAGCACGCCGTCCTCCACCCGCCGGGACCACAGCGAGTACTCCGACTGAACCGCGTGGATTTTTGTGATCGACATAGCTCGTTCGAGCGTCGATCGACTGACTTCAGATAGCCCTGCGTACCGAACCTTACCGTCTGTTATGAGCCGATCGATCGCACCCACTGAATCCTCGACCGGTACACGGTGATCGACCCGGTGCAGATAAAAGAGATCGAGAACATCCGTACCCAGCCGGGACAGGCTCTCTTCGCAGCTCCTTATGATTCTGTCGGGGTCGCCGTCAATCTCACGGGACCCATCGGGGTTCTTATACATCCCGGCCTTCGATGCGAGAAATACATTCGATCGAGATGTTTTCAGGGCAGAACCAACCAAAATCTCATTTTTCCCACCGCTGTATGTGGCGGCGGTATCTAGCATCACGGAACCCTCGTCCGCGATCCTTCGTAGGAGGGCCGTCGCCTTGACCAGATCAACAGGTTGGTAGGCCTGGGTCAGTCCCATACACCCGTAACCGAGCCGAGGGATACGATCTGAACCGATGGTTATTTGATTCATAAGGTTCTCGTTAATTTAACTTGGATCCGCTGTTAAACAGAATCGACTTGGCAACAACCGGAACCAAACCCGTCTGGTTGATCACCTCACCGATATCGACAAAATCAAAGTCGACCTGATCTAACCCGTCCAGACAAATGACCGGCTTCTGGTAACCCACTTCCTCGACGAAATGAATCCCAATCAGTCCCGCGATGTCTTGCTTAAATAGCAACGTGATCGGCGTATTGAGTCCCTTAAGACCGTCAATCACGCCATGACAAAACGCGTCGGCACGCGAATAGGTTAGAGACCCCAGCCAATCGATCCCAAGGACTCGGAGACCATTGTCGCCGTTGAACAGCGCTTGAGAGACAGATTCTTTCACCAGCTCCGTAATTGTTGGTTGATCAAACTCCTCCGCAGGCACCGTGACCAATGATACGGGTGCGTTACGTATCGGCAGCAGGCGCTCGTCAGAGATGAACACAGTGTTACCACTGACCTGCATACGCTGCTGGGACGCTCCAAGGACGGTGGCCCTGATCGGATCATCGGCGATTTTTATGTTGTACCCCGCGTCCTGTAGAGTATCTCGGGTCTTGAGGGCCAGCCGTTGCCCAAGATCGTCGCATTCCACTGTGGGCTCAATGTTCGTGATCCACTGGCTGACGCCGCCACTCAGGATCACGGACCCGCTTTTTGGGAACTCTGTGATCGACTCAAGACGCTGGGCGTCACCCAGATCCTCGCCCCGTACCGCTCCAAGTATTGTCTCAGCCATCCGATCGATGATCTGTTCGAGCGCCCCGTCTGACAGCTCAGATCCGTACTCCGGCAGCTGTTTATCTGTCGTGTAGAGACCAATGCTTGGCTCAGCGTGCCCGACGTGCCCCTCGTCCGTGAGCTGCAGAATACGGCCACCGACCTCGATCGCAGTAAGCTCTGTTACCGTCCCATCGACGCACCGTGTAATCTTCGTTGTCCCGCCACCGATATCGACGTTCAGGCAGTCACCCCCCACCGACTCCTGGATTGCCCCGGATCCGTAGGCCGCCATGGTCGACTCGAGCCGGTCTCCGGCACTGATCGAGATAAACTTCCCAGAGAATGATGCGAGCAGGTCGGCGATCTGTCTGGCATTGTGACGCCGTAACGCGTTTCCCGTCAGGATCACAACACCCGACTCGATATCATCACGGTCCACGTCGGCGTTGAGCAGAGACTCGTCAATCATTGACTCCAACTCAGTCCGGATAATAAACGCCCGACCATCGCCACCGAAGGGTGTCTTCATGACAGGGCTCTGGTACACAACCTCTGTGCTCGATACGGTATAGCGGTTGTGGCCACGCACCATCGTCAGCCGAGAGATCGACACGTGAGAGGTCGCGGAACCGATGTCGAGCCCGAGCGTCAGTACCTCAATGACGTCCGACTCGACCAATGCACGATCGGCAGACGTGAATCGTCTGGGCTCACTCATCAAGACAGTTCCACAGGTTTCTCGTATCTGTGCGGCTCCATCCGCGAGGTCGCCCCATTTATCTCTAGCTGGCGGTGGAACTCGTTACGGATATACTCGTCCTCCATCCAGTACGGGATCGACGTCCCACCCTCTTGGATATCCATCGCCGTGTAGTCGATCGTCTTCTGTCCGGGAGCGGCTCCGGGCAGCATACTGGGATGGTTCGGACCGAACCAAGCGGTCAGACGGAACGGCTCGTTAGAGACATTAAAGTGCTGGTGGTACCAGCGCGCTCCACCCGGCGCCGCACTCACGCAACCACCGTACTCATAGTCCACACGGACCACCTCGTCACCCTTACCATCCCGCCAAGGATTCACACCCAGGTGCTCTGGCCAGCTCATGGTGTAACCCTTACCGGTCAGACAGAACAGAATCGCGGCTGAGGTATGAGCGTGCGCCTTCGAGTAACGACCGATCTCGTGCTGACCGATCCAAAGATAGAACTTATTCTCGGTCATGTGCGGCTCGATACGTCGATAACCAGGGCTCCGACGGTTATCCAACGGCAGATCAGCGTGCACAATATCCGCCATGATGTTGGTCCGACGCATCGCTAACCCACGAATCGGATCTGGCTCGATCTGGGTCTTTTCCTCAAAGAAATCACTCAGTGAATCATCAAACCGACTCCCAAAACGATAATCACAGTTGAAGATAAAGTCCTTGTCACCGACCAAGTTCATCAGATTGGGGGCGGTCGTTCCTGCAACAAAAATGACACGCTGCCCCGACATATTAATCATCCGATGGTATGCATTCACCGGGATCGAGAATAACGAACCCGCCTGCCACTCAAATACCTGCTTGTGTTTCTCATCGTGCCACACCTCACACACACCACGACCCTCGAGAATCATGATGTTCTTCTCATAAATATGACGCTCGATGTTGAGCTCTTTACGCGGTGGGATCTCCACCACATACATCCCCCAGGTCCCCTCGGTACCATACAGCTGGACATAGGTCCCGTTGCCACCCAGACGGTCCCAAGGCTTCATTGGGAGATCTTGGCAACGCTGGACTCCAAAGTCTCGATAGATAGGAACACCTTCAGACTCCATGAATAAATCGTAGTCAGTCTTCGGACGACCAAAAGTCCCATGACCAGCACGTTTCTCGTCGGTCGGTTCTACCCACTCAGTACCCATAACCTGATCTCCTATTATCTTTCTAATAAAATGTCACCAGAGACACACCCGTTGATGCAAGACCAGCTGCCGCAAGCTGCTTCACGGACGGTCGAATCTCAAGCCTAAAAATCGCGACGGACAGAAACATGGCGATAAACGTCTCTAGCGAGCCAATCATCACAACCGTCGATAGCTCTTCGTAGGTCAGCGCCGTAAAAAATAGCACCTGCCCGATCGACATCGAGGCACCAATAGCTAACGTAACCGGTGCAATGTTTCGGACCCCCTCTACCACGAATCTCCTGTACGACTCAAAGGGGACCGCCAGTACCAAGTAAAAAAATATACCGGCCAACGCGCTTACAAAGGTACCAAAGGCAGGGGTCCCCAATGTAATGAGTCCATTTTTCCGAGCAATATAGGACACCGCGTACGCTAGGCAAGACAAGATCCCCGGAATGTAGAGAGGAGCAACTACCATCCAGTCCTTGGCGGTATTTTCCTCTTCATGCTCGTACTTACGGCTTTTGTCGGATATCAGTAAAAATATCGCTAAAGCGAGCGCGAGTACCCCAAGCGCCTCCTCCAAGATCATTGACTCGCCCAGAATGATCACTGCCAAAAGGATCGAGAAGAACGGATTCAACTTCTTTACTGTAGTACCGCGGGTCACACCCAATAGGCCAATGGATCGGAAGACCAGCGTCCGGCCAAATACCATCGCGAACAAACCCGACACACAAAACCACAGAACTCCCTCAAGGAGATCTGGATCCTCGATACTCGGTAACGAGCCATCCTCGAAGGCAAGAAACAAAACGAAAGACACCGCGACGGTCATGATGACCGACAGGAACGCGCCGTCGTTAGGAAGACCGCGTCGCTTATTCGCGCTGATCGCGATGCTCGCGAACGCGAAACTCAGCGCAGAAGCGAGCGCACATAGCTGTCCAAACGAACTATCTAGAACCATCAATCCAGTCTTTACCATCGGCACTACGAGTCTCTCGCTCGCTTTTCGCAGTCTGTGCCCGTCTGGCTAACACTTGGAGTAGCTCAAGATCCAATCCGTACCGTTGCATCACATCCTCGACGATTTCCATATCCTTAGCCGCCCAGGTGAATGTCATCTTAGACCAGTCTTCCATCGCGGCACTTCGCCCGCTCGAGAGCAACAGGACATCCCTGAGGTGTTCGAGATCCATACCGTAAGACTCAGCAATCTGGGCACTCTCCAATAGACCAACACCATTCAGCCACAAAAGTAGATTGTTAATGGCCTTCGTCACCTGGCCTCTGCCGACAGGGCCCATCAGCTTGATGTCCGAGCAGAACGTACTTAGTGAGGGTTCCACTTTATCGAGGGTGCCCTGCTGACCGCCAACCATCGCCAGTAATGTTCCGTTGTCTGCTGCCCAGCCTCCACGAGCGATCGGAATATCGAGGAACCCAATCCCACTTTTGGCAAACTCGTCACCAAGCTCGATCATGAGCTCGGGGTCACAGGTGCTGTTAACCACAACGACACCGTCTGACCGACCGCTGCTGAGTAGCCCGTTCTCGCCTCGACAAATTTCAATGACCTCGGGATCAAACCCCACAGCAATATAAACAATAGCGGCCTCGGCAAAGACAGCTGCCGGTGACTCTCTCAGAACCGCTCCCAGCGCAAGCGCCTTGGTCTGTTGTGTGTCGGCCTGCTCGCAACAGGAGACCGCGTAACCGGCATTGATTAGGTGCTTTATTTGAGCGAGACCCATCCGACCGGCACCGATTAATCCAATCGTTTCTCTTGTCATAGCATTCACCACACAATTTTTCATAGTGAACACTACTTCAAAATAGAGATAATCAATTCAAGAGAATTGGTTGGACACCCAAACAAGACCGATATTTGTGGCTCAGCAAGTTCCGTACACAATAAGAGGAAAAGGGGGAATACGATGAACATCAGTCCACTTGCTCCAGCGATTGGAGGACGAGTCGATGGATGCGATCTCACTCA
>JBMZTF010000020.1:0-7931 GCA_049623565.1 Litorivicinaceae bacterium | reverse complement strand
ATCGCTCAACTCATCGCACGTCAAACAAATACAAGACGCGTTCTTAGAGCACGCGGTGCTTTTATTCCCGGGACAAAACTTGGCCCATCAAGACCAGCTCAATGCTGCCCAAATCTTCGGGGAATCTGGCACCTTGCATAGGCCCAGGGAGTTCCAACCGAAGGCATACGATTCCCTGCCGGACGGTATCATGATGATCTCAAACATCCGCGAGGATGGGGTACCAATCGGATCATTACCCGATGGAGAGATGATGTTCCATCACGACATGATCCACCGCGAGATACCGGATAAGGCCACCCTACTATACGCGGTGGAGATCCCATCAGTCGGCGGTGATACATGGTTCGCGAGCGGCTACGCAGCATATGAGTCACTGTCAGAGGAATGGAAACAACGACTCGAGGGACTCCACGCGCGACATGTGTACCATTATGGATCGACGCAAAAAGGTGATGAAAAAGGGACCCCCGCATTCGGAGAGGCAACACATCCCGTGGTCAGGACCAACCACGAGACTGGTCGAAAGTGCCTATACGTGAACAGGCTGATGACCGACTCAATCGTTGGTTTAGATGACTCCGAGAGTCAGGAAATACTCGATTACCTGTTCGATCACTGCGAGCAAGACCAGTTCGTATACAAGCATGAGTGGACTGTGGGGGATCTGATTATCTGGGACAACCGCTGTTCTATGCATGCACGGACTGATTTTCCTGGTGGCGAACGGAGGCTGCTCTTCCGAACAACTGTCAAAGACACGCAGGCACCAGCCTGAGGAGCAAGATTAATGAATAACCTAGAGGGAAGAGTGATCGTTGTCACCGGCGGTTCCGGTGGGATCGGAATCGTCGCATCGGAGCTCATGGCTGAACGAGGCGCGCACGTAGTTCTCGCTGAGCTTGACGGAGACAGGGCTGACATCGAGGCAAAAAGACTCTCAAACAAGGGACTCAAAGCAACCGCAATCCAAACAGACGTCGCTAACAAAAAATCTGTCGGAGCCATGGTTGAGGAGGTGTCTAGCCGACTTGGAAGAATTGACGGTCTGGTAAACAATGCGGCCATGTTCTCTCGTGTCCCGATGTCCCGCGTGGGGTCGCTTGAAATCACTGAGGCCGAGTGGGACAAGATGATGGAAATCAACGTAAAAGGGGTTTGGAACGTGTGTAGCGCCGTTGTTCCTGTAATGAAGACACAGGGATACGGGAAGATTGTTAACATCAGCTCTGGCACCGCTTTAAAAGGGTCCCCCTCCCGCATCCATTATGTGACCTCGAAGGCCGCGGTGATTGGTTATACAAAGTCGTTAGCTATGGAGGTCGGGGAGCACAACGTCTACGTCAACTGTATCGCGCCCGGGAGCACCCTCTCAGAGGAGGATCCAACCCCTGCGATCATAGCGGTTCGTGAGAAAGCGGCCGCCTCAAGATGCATTAAACGAGTCCAGACGCCCGAGGACCTAGCGGGCCCAATTGCATTTTTTGTTGGTCCCGACAGCGACTTCATAACCGGTCAGACCTTAGTCGTCGATGGTGGTAGTTGCCTTCACTGATTCTTCTGGAGATGGACGAAATCGTCCAACCAACGTGTGCCCTTCAATTCTTGGAGACGCTCAACTTCAGCCTTGAGATCATCAATGAGGGACTCCAAACCGGAGTCATGAACGTCTGCAAACTCAACCATATTACAGAGCAATATGTGCATATTGACGAGCATGTAGTAGGCGTTATTTTCGACCATCAATGCACGGGGACGATCAGGTGAGCTACTCATCAATTCATTTGTGATCTTGGCAAAGGCGTCAAAATCGAAGATTGTATTACGCATCGATGTCTCCATAACGATGTCAGAACAACAGTACGAGGTATCTATGGCCAGCGCCCCCTTCCATCTAGCATTCCCTGTCTCAGACCTTGAAGCAACCAGAGATTTTTTCATTAACGTCCTTGGCTGTGGTACGGGAAGAACTTCGGATCGCTGGATTGATTTCGATTTCTTTGGGCACCAGGTAGTCGCCCACCTTGCGGAAGACGAGCAGACACCTTCCCCAACAAACCCCGTGGATGGCAAGCAAGTACCGGCCAGTCATTTCGGTGTAATTCTCGAATGGGAAGAGTGGCAACGACTGGCAGACAAGTTGAAGGCCGCCGATATTGAATTCCTGATTGAACCCAATATCCGTTTCGAGGGTGAAGTCGGCGAACAGGCGACGATGTTTTTTACCGAGCCGTCAGGTAACGCGCTTGAATTCAAGTCCTTTAAGGATATGTCCCAAATTTTTGCGACCTAGTGCTCGATCTGCTCGATGCGAGTGCTCTGCTACTCTCGACCTCACAGCCGCTATACCACCACTGACATAGGCATTCTCGTAGGAAGGGTTAATCGATCAGTCTCACCTCGCTTGCATAAACCACCTTCGCAGTTCGTCATAGTTCACTCGATAGACTAATAAAGCTATCCAAAAGAGTATCCACGCTTTAGGCGTTAGGCTCAGCCAGGAGGTCGGTGAGGTCCTCAAGCATTGCATCCGCGCCTCGATGCCGAACCGCTATCGGGAATGCCTCACCCTTGTGGATCAACAACACAGATGGATATCCTTCGACCTGCAACCGCTCCGCCAGCTGACGTTGCTCGTCATGCACGGCGCGAACATCATCGGATGCCAGGGCTTCAGCGAAGCTGTCTCGATTGAACCCAAACTCTTCAGCCAGTTCGCAAAGGACATCGAAGTCCCAAACATTCCGGGCCTCCGTGTAATAGGCGTCTTGAATTCGCTCACCAAACGCTTCACCCCTACCAGCAAGTCTCTCGGCCGTGACCACCGCGCGACAGCTGATAAATGTTGTCCGTGGTGGGGGTGGCGTCTGGTCCCAATAGGCATAGTTAAACTCGACACCACAGGTAGACTCGATTCGACCCCAGGTACGCTTTAAGTGGTCGACCATTTCGTCAGGCATCGGTGTATCCGAATCGGACGCCAATCCCCCAAGCAGAGAAACCACAGGAAGGCCCTCGGGGAGGTTGGCCTTCAAAGATTTCCAGGTCGCGCGGAATCCGTAACACCAACTGCACATCGGGTCATAGACGTAAATAAGAACACTGTCCGGAGCGTCTGTTTCAGGTGTCGTCACGTATTATTTCCATTGCACTGCGAAGAGAATCGAGGCCAGCGGGAAAGCCACAATACACAGCGATCTGCATACAGACGTCTCTAATTTCTTCGGGGCTAACACCATTATTGAGCGCCCCCCGCACGTGGCCTTTGAATTCTTGTGGACGGTTAAGCGCTGCGATCATTCCTAGATTAATCAGAGAACGATCACGATCTGAGAGTGTCTCTCTATTCCAGATTTCATCCCAGGCAACGCGGGTCACGAAATCCTGCATTGGCATGGTGAGTTCATCAGCTTGAGACAATGCATGATCAACAAACGCATCGCCCATCACTTTTCGTCGCTTTGCTAACCCCTTTTTAAAACTGTCTTGGCTCATAACTTGATCCCAATACATCCGTATTTCGTTTCCAAGAATTCCTCGATGCCATGGGGCCCGCCCTCGCGTCCAAGGCCCGACTCCTTAACACCACCAAATGGGGCGACCTCTGTTGAAATGATCCCGGTATTCACACCGATGATTCCGTAATCAAGTGACTCATAGACCCGGAAGGTGCGAGATAAATCTTCGGTATAAAAATAGGCAGCGAGACCATAAGGTGTCTTGTTCGCTAGGTTGACGGCTTCTTCCTCAGTATCAAATCGGTAAATCGGAGCGACGGGACCGAACGTTTCTTCAGAAGCCATCCGCATCTCCTCGGTTACGCCTACGAGGACGGTTGGGCTATAGAACAACGGGCCCGCATCATGAGAAGTTCCCCCACACAACGCGGTCGCGCCTCTAGCGAGCGCGTCTTCGACATGAGCCTCCACTTTAGCTTTGCCGTCGGCGTTTATCAGTGGACCGATGTCGGAACCCTCAGTCTTACCCTCAGCCACTTTCATCGCCTTGACCCGCGCCAAGAAAACTTCAACGAACCGGTCATGGATACCGCTCTGTACCAAAATACGGTTTGCGCAGACACAAGTTTGTCCAGCGTTTCGGAACTTACAGAGCATCGCGCCATCCACCGCCGCGTCAAGGTCAGCATCGTCAAAGACGATGAATGGCGCGTTACCACCCAACTCTAACGAGAGCTTCTTCACGCTAGCGGCGCACTGGCGATACAAAATTTTACCGACCTCGGTTGAGCCGGTGAATGTCACCTTCCGTACACGGCTGTCTCCTGTCAGGGCCTGACCGATCGCCGGCGCGTCCAAACCCGTCACGCAGTTGATCACTCCTGCAGGCATCCCGGCTTGAGTAGCGAGCTCACACACAGCTAACGCCGTAAGCGGCGTATCCTCAGATGGTTTGATAACCACGGTACAACCCGCGGCGAGTGCCGGAGAGATCTTTCGGGTGATCATCGCTAATGGGAAATTCCAAGGCGTAATCGCTACCACGACACCTACCGGCTGTTTTATCGCTAATATCCGCTTGTCTGGCATATGTGGAGCGATCACATCACCGTAAATCCGACGGCCCTCCTCCGCGAACCAGTCAACGAAACTTGCGCCATAGCCAACCTCACCGCGTGCTTCCGCCAGTGGTTTACCCATTTCTTCGGTGATGAGCGCCGCCAGCGGTTCGGCGTTTTCGTTAATTAAATTGAACCAGCGACGAAGGATCACGGCTCGTTCCTTGGCAGTCAGGGCTGCCCATTTAGGGAAAGCTGCCTCTGCAGCATCAACCGCCTTAGAACAGTCTTCCGCCGAGAGGTCTGCTACCTCCTCGAGAACCTGACCTGTTGCTGGATTTATCACATCGAATGTGGCACCTGATGAGGCGCCCACCCACTGTCCATCAATTAACGATAACGGTTGATATAACGACATCTCTCACTCACTCAAAACAAACAATTTGACGGACCGCCTGGCCACCAGCCAATCGCTCCATCGCCGTATTAATCTCACTTAAATCAAGCGTGTGAGAGATCATACGCTCGACGGGAAGTAATCCTTTTTTATGCAGTGCAATGAAGTTTGGAATATCGCGCGATGGAACACAGGAACCAACATACGATCCCATCAACGCACGTTCCTCAGTCACCAATCGCGCAGCAGCTACTGATAGCCGATCTGATGGATTCGGCAATGCCGCTGTGACGGTACGCCCACCTCGTCTGGTCACTTCTATTGCCAGATCCAATGCGGGCATCACGCCGGCAAATTCAGCAGCCAGATGTACACCACCCGACGACAATACCCTAACCTGTGCAGCGGCATCCGGATCCCGGGCGTCGACAAAATGATCAGCGCCCAGTTCACGGGCCAGAGTTTCTTTTTCCGGGTTTGCATCAACCGCAATAATTTGTCGTGCTCCCCCTGCGTGCGCGCCAAGTAAGGCGGATAAACCAACGCCGCCCAAGCCGACGATTGCGACCCGCTCACCTGCATGCATTCGCGCGGTATTGAGTACCGCGCCACATCCGGTAAGGACAGCACAACCAAAAACAGCCTGAACAGTCGGATCTAAATCAGATTCGATCGGTACAAGACTTCGTCGATGGCTGACTGCGTAATCTGAAAAGCAGGAAATACCCAGGTGATGATTGATAGTCTCACCGTTTACAGAAATCCGCTTCGCGCCTGACAGCAAACTGCCATTCGTGTTGTGTTCGAGGCCTGGTTCGCACAAGGCAGGCCGGCCCTCGGCGCAGCAATCACAATATCCACAACTCGGCACAAACACCATTGAAACACGTTGCCCGGCCTTCAAGTCACTCGACCCGGGTCCGACCTTAACCACTTCTCCAACTGCTTCATGCCCAAGAGCAACTGGGGTCGGCCGTGGGCGATCCCCGTTGATGACGGACAGGTCGGAATGACAAACGCCAGCCGCTAAAATCTTTACAAGAACTTCCTCCGGACCAGGATCAGCCAATTCAGCCTCAACGACTTGCAATGGGTTCGTTACAGAAAAGGGCCGGTCAAAACCCATTCGTGGCAGTAACGAAATACGTGTCTTCAAGAAATATCTCCAGGATTTTTGTGGCATCCCTTTCAGGGTAGCGCCTAAATTAGGTTAGCAGCCCCCGAGAATCAAGCGATCTCAATTGAACATATCCGGTCGGCCGCATTCGGTTGAATGCAATAACACGACCCTTTGAGATATCGCTTAATTTGAGTAAACATAGACCCCGAAGCACATTTATCGAATAGCAAATTCTTAATGCTCACCCAGCCGCCCCTCATGCTTCTGAGTCGCTAAGTAAACACCGACGCTGGCAACAACAAACCCAATGATATCTATCATCGTCAGACCTTCGCCCAACAACACCCAGCCAATCAACGCCGCAACGGGTGGGACAAGGAAAAATAAGGCAGACGTCTGGCTCGCAGAGTTGTGATTGATCAGATACATCAAGATTGTAAATGCCCCGAAACTTACCGCTATAATTTGCCAGCCCATCGCGAACCCAAACATGACAGTAAATTCAATCGCGGGCTCCTCAACAAGCCACATAATCGTTCCATGGAAAATCGCTGCAGACGCAGCCTGCAGGGCGTTGTTGGTAGCGAGTGGCAGGGTCTGTGAAAACTTTCGTTGCCAGATCGTGGCCGCAGTGATCGCTGCTAAAGCAATCACATTGGCTATCAAACCATCGATCGCAAATTCAGTCCCAAAATCAGCGCCTAGCACGAGAGCGGCACCAACAAATCCGAGGCTCAACCCAATCCAGTTTTTATTAGAGACGCGCTCTTCCAATAAGATCCCCGCGAAGATGGCGGTCAGGATCGGTTGTGTACACACAATTAATGCTGACACCCCCGCTGGTATCCCGACACTGAAGGAGTACCAACAGCCGCCCAAATACAACCCGTGAAACAAGATTCCAGTGACTATGGAGTGCTTAAAATCTCGACGCTCAACCTTTGAAAACTCAGACAGGGTCCACGCCACAACAAAAAATCCAAACGCAACAATTGCGAATCGGAACGCGAGCGCAGCGAAGGGTGTTGCATCTTGCGTCGCGACAGAACCTGTAGCAAAAGCGGACGCCCAGAGCACCACAAAGGTTAACGGAAAAACAAACGATACCAGCATAGCCCCCCCAAGGAGGACGGCACATTAACCGTTTTTCATGCAATCACCCAGGAGTTTTTGAGTACGGCACCGGTTCAGATAGTAGGGAGCGACTCGCGATCAGTCCGAGTAAGGGGCCAGGAATCAAGAGCCAAACGACAGCGACACCCAGCACATCGAGCCACTCTGTTAGAAGCATGATCGAACCGATCGAAATAAGAAACCCGACACTGTTCTGGATCGATAGAGCGCTACCGACCAACGCAGGTGGGCACGATTTAGAGGAAATAGCTGAGAATTGAGCTGAGTCAGCGATCACAAAGAAACCCCAAATCATCAGACCCAGGATCGCGAACAACTGAGTATTTGTCAGGAACGGATAGAGCACACAAAATGTGCCTGACATCGCGAGTGAAATAAAAGCAACACGACCACTACCCCAGCGCTGGCTCATCAGGCCGCCCCAGACCGCGCCGAACAACCCGACACCGATTACAGCGAAGGACCACAGCGAGATTTCAAGCTCGCTCGCCTCGGTCATCACTGAAGCTAATAGCCAAGGCACAAGTGTCCAGAACGCATAGAGCTCCCACATATGTCCGAAGTAGCCACAGGCCGATGCACGGAATCGAGGACTCTGGAAACTCTTGAATACACTACCCCAACGGATTGGAGCGGTTTGTTTTACACCAAACGGACCTTCGCCAATCAACAGAACAATCACACCAGCAATAACAGTAAGTCCCGACACAAAAGTCAGAGTCAAGCGCCAGTCAGGAGACCACGACAGCCCATTTAACAGGTGC
>JBMZTF010000019.1:0-15489 GCA_049623565.1 Litorivicinaceae bacterium | reverse complement strand
GTTTGTGATTCCGGTTGATATTCAGTCAGCTTGGGATGCCCGAGAACAGGGCGCCAGAGCGCAGGCTGAATGGGATCAACTCTTTGCGGACTATAAACAGCAGTACCCGGCTTTAGCCTTTGAGTTTGGGCGTCGCATCCAAGGTGATCTGCCGGCAAATGCTTTAGCAGATTTCGACCGGGCGATTTCCGATACGCAAGCCGAATCTCCAAATCTTGCGACTCGGAAAGCCTCACAGAACGCGATCGAATTGGTTGCAAAACTGCTCCCTGAAACCTTGGGTGGTTCAGCAGATTTGGGACATTCCAACCTGACGGTATGGTCGGACTGCCTCGCCAACAGCAAAGAAAATCCAGCCGGAAATTACGTGCACTACGGTGTCCGTGAGTTTGGAATGTGCGCGCTGATGAATGGGGTAGCCCTACATGGTGGATTCCTTCCGTTTGGTGGCACCTTCCTCATTTTCATGGAATACGCCCGGAACGCTGTACGTATGGCCGGTTTGATGAAGCAACGGGTGATCTATGTCTTTACCCACGACTCGATTGGTCTGGGCGAGGATGGTCCGACACACCAGCCGGTTGAGCAACTGGCAAGCTTACGATCGACTCCAGGCCTCGAGACGTGGCGCCCCTGTGATACCACGGAAACTTTTGTCGCCTGGAAAGAAGCCTTGAGCTATCAGGGACCCACCGCGCTCGCACTTTCGCGTCAGGGGCTAGCAAACCAGTCACGTGACCCACAACAAGTTGCAAACATTGCTCGTGGCGGCTATGTGTTGACGAAAGAAACGGCTGCTCTTGAGTTGATCTTAATTGCCACAGGCTCTGAGGTCGAGTTAGCTGTCGCAGCGGCCGACATACTTGGCGTTGGTACTCGTGTTGTCTCGATGCCCTCCACAAGCCGGTTTGATCAGCAGGACGACGCCTTCCGTGAGTCAATACTTCCTGGATCATGCACTAAGCGGCTAGCGATCGAGGCGGGCCACCCTGATGGATGGTACAAGTACGTTGGACTGAACGGCGACGTCATCGGCATGCGAACCTTTGGCGAATCAGGCCCTGGCGCTGATGTGATGAAACACTTCGGGTTCACTGTTGATCATATCGTCACCAAAGCGAAGGCGCTTTAATTGGTCTGGCGGCTAGGAATTAATGGTTACGGGCGAATCGGTCGGTGTGTTGTTCGTGCACTAGCTGAGCGAGGTCTCTTTGACCGCATACAGCCGGTTCTAATAAACGACCCTGCAGATGCCGAAAGCCTGGTGCACATGACACACTTCGATTCTACACACGGACGTTCAGGGCTTTTGTTTCAACAGGACCCAGCTGGTGGGTATCTTCTCAATGGCCGAAAGATCGCTCTAAACCAAAGTTTATTACCGGATACGATCGATTATCAGAAGACGCCGGTCGATGTCGTTTTAGAGAGTTCTGGTCGCTTCGCGAATCGTGAATCGGCCGATGCTCATGTTGGCGCGGGTGCTCCCCGGGTCCTGATAGGAGCACCAGGAGGCCCTGATGTTGATTTGACGGTGGTCTTCGGTTTGAATCACGGAAGCCTCTCCGACTCACATCGAGTCATTTCTGCGGCCAGCTGTACGACTAATTGTCTCGCGTTGGGGGTGTCTGGCCTGACCCAATCGCTTGAGATCGAACGCGGGCTCTACACCACAATCCACTCGGTTACCAATGATCAAGTGTTGATCGATAGCGCGCATAAGGACCCCCGCCGTGGTCGCTCTGCACATAGCTCAATGATTCCCACGACTACTAATGCCATTAGAGCACTAGAGTGGGTGATGCCCGAGCTATCTGGACGGATCCAGGGATATTCGATGCGTGTTCCCACGCAAAATGTATCTTGTGTAGATTTAACTGTGGAATTTAGTCGCGAAGTAACGGAAACCGAAATCATGGGAGCGATGTATCAGTGGTCACAAATTCAGGGCGGGTTGTTTGCTGTTAATGAGGACCCACTGGTCTCGATTGATTTCAACCATAATCCCGCATCATCAATTTTTGATGCAACCCAGTTGATGGTTAACGGACGGCTAGTGAAGTTGCTGTTTTGGTATGACAACGAATGGGGATATTCCAATCGTGTCGTTGATTTATTGTTACATTGGCAGTCCATTTCTAGAGCGTAATTTGGATGATAAAAACTATGTCTGAACTAACGGTGCAAGGAAAGCGCGTGTTGGTTCGCCAAGACCTAAATGTTCCATTCAGAGATGGCCGAGTGGCTTCAACAGCCAGGATTGATGCAGCGCTACCGACCATTGAAGCATTGCTTGTAAAGGGCGCAAGAGTTGCCGTGATGAGCCACTCAGGTCGTCCAAAAGAAGGTATGTGCGAGCCAGAATTTAGCTTGGCACCGGTGGCGAAAATCTTGTCCCGCAAACTAGGTAGACATGTTCCACTGATCACGGACTGGATTGACGGGTTTGAGCAAACCGACGATTTGGTACTACTTGAAAACGTGCGTTATCTGAGAGGCGAAAAGCAAAACAATGAAGCATTGGCAAGGAAGATGGCTTCTCTGTGTGACATATATTTGATGGATGCCTTCGGAACAGCACACCGCGCGCATGCGTCTACGTGTGGCGTTGGTAGATTTGCTCCTGAGGTGGCGGCTGGTCCACTGATGGCAGCAGAGTTAGATGCTCTTGGGAAAGCTCTTGCAAATCCGGAGCGGCCTGCTGTTGCAATTGTTGGTGGCTCCAAAGTGTCCACCAAGCTTGAAGTGCTGAGAGAACTCGCAAAGCAAGTAGATCAGATCGTTGTTGGTGGAGGGATCGCTAATACATTTTTGGCTGCCGCGGGCTTCCCTGTGGGTAGATCTTTGATGGAGGGAGATTTGATCGGTACTGCCCACGAATTGATGTCAACAACGGATATCCCACTACCTGTTGATGTCTTGGTAGCGACTGAGTTTGCTGCTGATGCGACAGCGACAGTCAAGCGAGTCGAAGATGTCGCAGATGCCGATATGATTCTCGATGTAGGGCCAGATACGCAGGCCTTGTATCGAGGCATGCTGGCATCAGCAAAGACTATTCTGTGGAATGGGCCGGTTGGCGTGTTTGAGTTTCCTCAGTTTGAAGGTGGAACGCGAGCGCTTTCTGAGGCGATCGCTTCGAGTGACGGATTTAGTCTCGCGGGTGGGGGTGATACCTTGGCAGCGATTGATCAGTTTGGAATTGCTGATCAAATCAGTTATATCTCGACCGGCGGTGGTGCTTTCCTAGAATTTGTCGAAGGAAAAGAGCTCCCAGCGGTTCAAATGTTGAAGACCAGAAGTAATCCATAAGGAGCTGTCATGGCATTAATCAGTTTGCGCCAATTATTGGACCATGCCGCTGAACACGGTTATGGGGTTCCAGCATTCAATGTGAATAACCTCGAGCAGATGCGCGCAATTATGGAGGCCGCCGATGCAGTTGAGGCGCCCGTTATAGTACAAGCCTCCGCTGGCGCTAGAAAATATGCGGGAAGCAGGTTCCTGAGCCACCTAATCGAAGCAGCTATTGAGGAATTTCCTCATCTCCCGGTATGTATGCATCAAGACCACGGAGCGTCGCCAGATGTCTGTCAGCAATCGATCCAATTAGGCTTCTCGTCTGTCATGATGGATGGCTCACTGATGCCAGATCAAAAAACACCAGCTAGCTACGGCTATAATGTGGAAGTGACTGCGTTAACAACACGGATGGCTCACGCATGTGGAGTCTCGGTTGAGGGTGAGCTCGGATGTTTGGGCTCGTTGGAAACTGGGCAGGCGGGCGAGGAAGACGGTGTCGGTGCAGAAGGCACCTTGTCGCATGATCAGATGTTGACTGATCCTGACGAGGCAGCAGATTTTGTCAAGGCGACCCGGGTTGATGCACTTGCAATAGCCATTGGAACTTCGCACGGTGCCTATAAGTTCACCCGTCCACCGACCGGAGACACTCTCGCGATCGACCGAATAAAGGCGATCCACAAACGGATTCCAGACACGCATCTCGTGATGCATGGGTCGAGCTCGGTTCCGCAAGAATGGCTTGCTGTGATTAATGAGTTTGGTGGTGAGATACCAGAAACTTATGGGGTTCCAGTAGAGGAGATTCAGGAGGGTATCAAGCACGGCGTCCGCAAGGTAAATATCGATACTGATCTGCGTTTGGCGTCTACTGGCGCGATTCGTCGATATCTTGCGAAAAATCGAGCCGAATTTGATCCGCGGAAATACCTAAACGAAGCCACAAAAGCGATGAGTGAAATTGTTAAAACTCGCTACGAGGCTTTTGGTTGCGCAGGTCAGGCATCGAAGATCAAGGTTATCGGTCTTGAAACTATGGTAGGCCGCTATTCTGAAGGCGAATTGGATCCGAGGATTTCTTGAACGCAAACCATAGAAGGTTCAATGGCTCACCAATCGGCTAATAACTCGAGCATTGAGGTTGATTCGGCCTCAACATATCAAAACAAAACGCGGCAGCGAATTGTTCCGTTGATTTCAATTAATTTTTTGAGTGCTACGTCGGAGTAGTCCCGATCAATGTCGATCACGACATAGCCAATTTTGTCTGATGTCTGCAGGAATTGAGACCCGATGTTGATGCGATTCTCAGCAAAAATCGAGTTGATTGCAGAGAGCACGCCGGGGCGATTTTCATGCACATGTAACAATCTGTGGTGGTTTGGGTGAGGGGGTAAAGCAACCTCTGGGAAGTTTACACTCGTGAGTGTTGAGCCGTTATCTGAGTAACGAACCAGCTTTTCTGCCACTTCTACACCGATGTTTTTTTGAGCTTCTTGCGTCGATCCTCCGATGTGTGGCGTCAGGATCGCATTATCAAAACCGCGCAATGGTGAGATGAATTCATCTTTGTTCGACTTAGGCTCTATTGGGAACACATCGATAGCTGTGCCAAGGAGATACTTCTCTTCGAGCGCCTTTGTCAGTGCGTCGATATCCACTACCGTGCCACGTGACGCGTTGATTAGAACGCTCTTTGGCTTCATCTGGCTGATACGCTCTTGGTCGATTAAATTACGTGTTGACGGGAGATCTGGTACGTGAAGTGTCACGATATCTGCCTGACCAAGCAATTCCTCGAGGGATGGAATCTGTGACGCGTTACCGAGCGGAAGCTTTGAGACCACATCATAAAAAATCACGCGCATCCCGAGACTCTCGGCGAGCACTGACAACTGTGAGCCAATCGAACCATAGCCCACGATACCGAGTGTTTTGCCGCGAATCTCGAATGAATCATTGGCAGTCTTGGCCCAGCCACCGCGATGGGCTTGTGCCGACTTTTCTGGAATCCCACGGAGTAACAGAATCGCTTCTGCTAGAACCAGCTCAGCGACTGAACGCGTATTTGAGTACGGCGCGTTAAAAACAGCAACGCCATGTGCTGTTGCCGCTGCGAGATCCACCTGATTGGTCCCAATGCAGTAACACCCCACAGCAACGAGTTTGTCGGCCACCTCGAAAATATCTTGAGTCAGAGTAGTTCGGGATCGAATGCCCAAAAAATGAACCCCTTGAAGCTTCGCTTTCAGTTCGTCGCCGGTCAGAGCGGTCTTAACGGTCTCAATACTCTGATAACCTGCGTCCCGGAAGATACGTTCTCCAGACGGGTGGATGCCTTCAAGTAAAAGTACTTTGAGCCTCGATTTATCGAACGAAGTGGTCATTAATCGTCTCATGAGAATTCAAGAATGTCTTTGTCGGAAGCCAATAACAAAACGTCAGCAGGGCGTTTCGCAAATAAACCACAGGTTACAACGCCCGGGATTTGATTGATCGCTAGCTCTAATGATTTTGGATCGTTTATGCACATACCATGCACGTCCAAAATGAGGTTACCGTTATCAGTAACGATGCCTTGGCGATATTCTGGATCGCCGCCAAGCTCAACCAAAGCGCGGCCAACCAAGCTTCTTGCTAGTGGTATTACTTCAACTGGCAGCGGGAACCTGCCGAGCAAGTCGACGTATTTAGAGTCATCAGCGATGCAAACAAATTGTACGGATGCCTCTGCGATAATTTTTTCGCGTGTCAGCGCCGCGCCACCGCCCTTGATCAGGTTCAGATTTGTGTCTGCCTCGTCCGCCCCGTCAACATATACGGGTAACGTTCCGGTCGCGTTCAGATCGAGTAGTGCAATACCGTAATGTGTTAGCCGCTCTGCGGTCGCTTCAGATGATGCGACTGCTCCCAGGACTTGGATTTTGCTTTGGGCCAGCACATCGATAAAGCAGTTGGCGGTCGAGCCTGTGCCGATCCCGATTGGTGTTTCAGAATCAATAAGGTGCCTGACTTTTTCAAAAGCTGCCTCGGCCACCCGGCGTTTTTTCGCATCCTGACTCATCGTGCTCTCCATAAAACGGGGCGAAATAATAGCTGTTGGCAGTCGCAGACGCTATGATATTTGGCTTCAATTTGGAAATCTCATGTTTGACGCCCTAATTAAAAAGATTCTGTCAGCGCGCGTTTATGATGTCGCGACGGAAACCCCTGTCCACCCGGCACCTTTTTTATCAAAGCGGCTCGGTCGCCCCATTCTTCTGAAACGTGAAGATTTGCAGCCTGTGTACTCGTTTAAGTGCCGGGGTGCGTACAACAAGATGGCAGGTATTTCTGGAGAAGTTCTCGCAAAGGGGGTTATCGCTGCATCGGCTGGCAATCACGCTCAAGGCGTTGCCTTGGGGGCTCAAAAATTAAAAATCCCCGCGGTCATTGTGATGCCAACGACAACGCCGGCGATCAAAGTACGCTCTGTCAAAGCGCGAGGTGCACAAGTGGTACTTCACGGTGACAGCTTTGATGAGGCCTTTGCCAAAAGTCAGGAATTGGTTGCGGATTATGGATACACCTATCTGCACCCATTCGATGATCTTGAAGTCATCGCTGGTCAGGGCACTGTCGCGGTCGAGTTGTTGCGGCAGGTCACCCGTCCAGTCGACGCGATATTCATCCCTGTAGGCGGGGGTGGCTTAGCGGCGGGTATGGCGGCGTACATCAAATATGTTCGCCCCGAAATCAAAGTCATCGGGGTTGAGCCTGAAGACGCCGCTTGTCTTGATGCAGCGATGAAAGCGAAAGAGCGAGTTGTGCTTTCACAAGTCGGGCTATTCGCAGATGGTGTAGCCGTCAAGCAGATCGGCGAAAATACTTTTAATGTCTTAAAAGATTGCTGCGATGAGGTAATTACCGTCACCACCGATGAGATCTGCGCCGCGGTTAAAGACGTATTTGACGATGTTCGTAGCGTAAATGAGCCAGCCGGTGCACTCGCGGTGGCCGGGCTGAAAAAATTTGCTGAGAGGGAGGGTGCTGGTGATGCATTGATCGCCGTCCTCTCTGGTGCCAACGTCAATTTCGATCGAATTCGTCATGTCGCGGAACGTGCCGAGGTCGGTGAAAAGCGCGAGGCTATTTTGGCTGTCACTATTCCCGAACGGCCGGGTGCTTTTAAAGCATTTTGTGAGCAAATAGGTAACCGAAATATTACCGAATTCAACTACCGGTTCGCTGACCGAGACCAAGCCCACATCTTTGTGGGTGTTACGACAGACCCGACAACAGACGATAGGACGCAATTAGTTGATCGTCTAAATGGGGCTGGCCTTCCTGTTGTTGATATGACGGATAACGAACTAGCAAAGCTTCATATTCGGCATATGGTTGGTGGCCGGAGCCCTGAAGCGGGCTCTGAATTAGTCTTTCGTTTCGAGTTCCCAGAACGGCCTGGAGCGCTTCTAAACTTTTTGAACAAGATCGGTTCGCGTTGGAACATCTCTGCGTTCCACTACAGAAACCATGGTGCGGCCTATGGACGAGTGCTGGTGTCAATGCAGGCATTGCTTTCAGAGCGTGATGAACTGTCAAGCTACTTTGATGACATTGGATATAAATATTTCGATGAGACGGAAAATCTTGCAGTTAGCCTCTTTATGAAAAGTTGATTCTGATAAGTTCCCTTAAATTACTATAAAAATTGACATTTTTATTTTTTGTAATATTCTGCACTGAATTGGTCAGGTGCAGGATGCATGAATCGTCGCGATCCACTGAAAATGTTAATGATGGTTGGCGGTCTTATTTTGGCCGTAACTTTGGCGCATAGCGCAATCATCGGCGCATAAAGCCGAGCTCCGTGATAATCCAATCGAAGGGCTGGTCCCACTGATCTGGTTCGAATTCTGATTGCTGTAGCGCGAACGCGACCCCGATTCTGAGCGGCGCGTTTGGTTCGCAATGCTCTAAGGCCCGGTCGTAGTAGCCTCCACCCATTCCTAAGCGATACCCCCGTATATCAAATCCACTGCATGGCATGATTAGCCAATCCAGGGCGTCGAAACTGATGATCTCTTCCTGTGACGAGGTTTGAATGCCATGGGCTCCATCTATTAGTTGTCCCTCGTGATCGAGTGTCGCCATTTCCATCTCTGTTTTTGAAAGTATCCGAGGAATGTACAGTCGGTGCGGTGACCGCAGCAGTTGTGTGTGTAGTGATGCAAGATCGACCTCAGAGCCGATCGCCATATACGAGCCGATCCGGATGGGATTATTAGGAAGTGTCTTCAGCAATTGATTACTGATCGATATGCTGAATTTTTCTCGTGTATCGGCCGGGAAACTGTCGCGAGCTTCAAGTAGTTGCGCTCTGATCATATCTTTAGACATAAAGGACCCAAGTTGCCGCTGTCGGTTTAGCCCTTGAACCCAATGGTTCAAGGCGGGAAACGCAAACACACATTAGGCTTTCCTTGAACGGACATGCACACCGTGTGCTTTGTGCTTCCCTAAAATAAGATTATCGGCTCAGGGACATTACCGACTGGCGAGCAACCCAGGGTAAAAGAGTATATCAGCCTGCCTCAGTCTCAGACAGACGGTCTAGCGTTGCACCTATTCGTTCGGCCAGACGCTTGAGTTCATCGTCATGGCCTGTGACCTCGCCCGTGAGGTGTTCATGAGCGATATTGAGCGCAGCCATAACAGCCAAACGCTCGAGAGCGCTATTACCGGTCTTTTCTTGAATCTCGCGCATCCGATTATCGACAAACTCAGCAGCCGCTTCCAACTCATGTTCTTGGCCCTCTGGGCATTTAACTGGGAATTCTCTCCCAAGGATTTGGACGCGAACGGTCGCGATCTCTGTCATGACAACACCTCATAGTTCCTGAGTCGTCCAAGGACAGAATCGATATGTTGACGTGCCTCGTCACGCTGTTTCAACAGTTCAGCGCGCGCACGCTTTAGTTGCACCTGCTGCTTCCGCAAATGGCGATTCTCTTGATTGAGGCGGTCAACAAGTTGGATCAGTTTCTCAACTTGCTGTTCCAACTCATGAAAATCATTACGCATTTAGGCTTCCCATTAACACCATTGCATCATACGTCTGCTCACTCTCGGGCACAACAGACGTGATACAGTTATCGCTAGGAGGTACACAATGATCGCAGAATTATATCGTTCGATGGACGATTGGTTAGTCGACCAAAACTCCGATATCCGCGCCTCAGAAGTCCAAGGCCTTTTAGCCGGCCTAATGGCAGCCAATATCCAAGTTCGACCTGAAGAATATGTGGCTCGACTGGCCGAATATGCTGATCTCCGTCCGGGGGTAATCATTCAAATTACAGAAATGCTAGAGACACTTTTTGGGAGTCTCCATGAGAGTTGGATCGGCATCGGTTTGGATTTTGAAATGTTGCTGCCTGAAGACGATGAATTGATTGAAGAACGAGCTGATGCGCTCGGAGCGTGGTGTGAATCGTTTTTAGCGGGCCTGGGTCTGTCTGGTGAACTCTCTAAAGATAGAAAACTCTCTGAAGACGTTCGTCAAGCATTGGAAGATTTGTCTGAGATCGCAAGGATTGAAGCCGATGGTGATGACGAGTCCCTTGAAAAAGCGTTCGCCGACGTCAGTGAACACGTGAGACTGGCGGCATTGTTAATCGCAACCGAATTACGCGGTGATCAAAATGAAGCGCCAAATGAGCCAATCGTGCATTAAGTGAGTACGTCCATGTTTTCTTTGCAAGTCTATGAGGAACGCCGAAGCCGGCTAAAGGCGCTGATGCCAGACAAATCGCTGGCTATTATTTCTGCTGCCCACGAAGTCATCCGTAATCGCGATGCTGATTACCCGTTTAGACAGTCGAGTGATTTTTGGTATCTCACCGGATTTACTGAGCCAGACGCAGTACTTGTGATCGGCCCTGGTCAGCCGGATCGATTATTTGTACGGCCAAAAAATCCTGATCAAGAGGTATGGACAGGCCGGCGACTCGGCCCTGAACATGTGAAAACGCATTTAGGTATTGATGAAGGTTTTCCGATCGAGGCCCTTGATTCTGAGCTTGGGCTGCTGTTGGCTGATGTTGCCTGGGTCGAGTATCCATTTTATTGCCAGAGATCTTCAGAGATTGTTGACCGTACGATCAGGCCCAAAGTAGGCAATTCAAGGCGCCAGGATTTGTTATCCCATCGCGTCGATTTATCGCGCCACTTGCATCAAGCGCGTTTGATTAAATCGCCTGAAGAGGTGGATGCCATGCGCGAAGCAGGCCGGATTTCTGCATTAGGTCATGTCGCCGCAATGCAGGCCTGCCAGCCGGGCATGACAGAAGATCAATTGGCATCCGTCGTTGAACACTGCTTCCGTATGCAGGGATCACCAGCGGTCGCTTATCAGACGATTGTTGGTGGTGGTGACAATGCATGCATTCTTCACTATATCGATCGAAGTGATCGGTTACATTCTGGCGATTTGGTGTTGATTGATGCTGGTTGCGAAATCCAGGGATACGCGGGCGATATCACACGCACGTTCCCGGTCAATGGCTCATTTACTGGCGCTCAAGCCGAGTTATATGACCTGGTGTTGAGTGCCCAGGCTGAGGCGATTCAGGCGATGGTTGTTGGGAAGTCAATTAAGCTCTTCCATGAAGCAGCTATACGGCGACTGACCGAGGGGCTAATTGAGCTGAAAATCATCGGGGGTCCACTTGAAGCTGCGCTTGATGACAAGCGATATCTTCCTTACTACATGCATGGAACCGGTCATTTCTTGGGTCTCGATGTGCATGATGTTGGTGCCTACGAGGATAGTGGCCAGCCTATTGAGCTCGCTGAAGGCATGGTCATTACATGCGAGCCAGGTATCTATATTAGTAAACTATCTGGCGCTCCAGCAACGTATTGTGGTGTTGGTATTCGAATCGAAGATGACGTCTTAATCACAAAACAAGGGCCCGACATTTTGACATCGCAGGTGCCAAAGGAACGGGCAGATATTGAAGCCCTGATGCGAGGCTAATTGTGGAGATTAGTATCGTCGGTGGTGGACCCATTGGCTTGATCGCCGCGCGTGCACTGTCAACAGACGGTCATCAAGTCCGCCTGTTCGATCCATCAATCAAAAAGCCAAAAATGTCCCTAGCGCTGGCCGAGTCCACGTTGCGCCTTCTGGACTGTATCGGGGTCGAGCTTGAAGCAGGCCAAGACCTTACTGAGATTTTTGTGAACGAGAAAGGATTACCTGGCTCGATGTTGTTGCACGCATCAGAGTGCGGATATCCGCGTTTTGGGCGAGTCATCTGCTCTCAAGCGCTAGAAAAGGCTGTGTCGTTGCATGTATCAGAGTGTGTTGAAACGGTTGCTGTTGAGACGATTCGGGCGCGGAGTGCCCAAGCGAATCCGCGTATTCAGCTAGCGACAGGTGAGGAAGTGGCTCCGGACTTAGTGATTCTGGCTGATGGC
This sequence comes from Litorivicinaceae bacterium, assembly GCA_049623565.1. GTDB lineage: Bacteria > Pseudomonadota > Gammaproteobacteria > Pseudomonadales > Litorivicinaceae > HIMB30. Next base: position 3,720 of record JBMZTF010000019.1, on the reverse strand, counting down.
GGGCGCAGTCATTTGACTCACACTTTAGGGATGATGGCGCATCACAGGCCCTTTGGGCGCTCTGCAATTCTGGGGCGCCTCCGTGTCATTACCCCGATGAAAGGTAGGGCGTATGAACGCTTTATTGGCACAGGCCCTTTGGCGATTTTACCTGTTGAAGAGAATGTGTACGGATTTGTCTGGTCACTCAGCCCAAATCATGCTGAGCAATTACAGCAATCTCCTTCTGAACTTATCGGAGCACTGAAAGATGCTATGCCTCGCGAACTCGGGTCCATCGAACTTATTGCGGATCCTATTGTGATTCCGTTGGTGGAACGATGGATCGATCAACCTCATCGGCCAGGCGTTGTGTTGATTGGTAATGGTGCGCAGACGATTCATCCTGTTGCAGGCCAGGGCCTTAATTTGGCGCTGCGTGGAGTCACACAAATTACCGCTGAACTGAAGCAGTCAGATCCTGATACAGCTTTGCGAACTGCATTTGCCAATTGGAGGCCGAATCGAGATAAAACGCGATTGGCCTCATCGAGTTTAGAGGCGTTGTTTGATCGTGATGTATTACCGAGGAAAATCCTGACGAGTCTTGGAATGGCAGTTGCCGATCAGAGTCCGTGGCTGAAGACTAAAATTGCAGAAGCTGGCATGGGGATAGTCTCTTGAAAACAGCAATTATCGGTGCTGGTTCAATTGGATTGGCGGTGGCTTTGGTGTGTCAGCGAGCTGGGCACTCAGTCACTATTTTTGATCCTCATGGATTTGATCAGAAATCCTTGGCAGATGAAATTGATCCGCGGGTTTGGGCGTTGGGCGGTCAATCAACGGCTTTGTTGGAAGACCTTGGTGCGTGGAATCCTGATGAACGGGTTGTTCCGTATCAATCGATGTATGTAATTGACTCGCGCAGTGATGCCAAGGTGACTTTTTCGGAGCCGTCGCTTGGTCATCTAGTCGAAGCAGATTGGGTCCGTAATCGTTTGTTGTCCCACGTTGCTGGATCCAATATTCGCTGCGTTCCTGACCGAGTCGTGTCGGTTTCTGAGTGCGGTATTTTGGAGCTGCAGCATGATCAAGCTGAGGCTGATTTGGTGATCTTTGCAGAGGGTAGGCAGGCGCAAACCGCTATAGCTTCAGGGTTTGAAGTTGTCGACGGTGGATATCGACAGCGGGCAGTCGTTGGAACATTGAAGTGCGATCAGCCACATCATGGCGAAGCATTTCAAATTTTCACTGAATATGGGCCACTCGCACTGCTCCCTTTGCCAGATCACGATAATGAACATCGTGTGAGTTTGGTTTGGTCGTTGGATTTGGAGGCTGCATCTGAGCTCCAAGAATGCGCTATTGACGATCTTGCTTTAAGGATTAGTCGGACCAGTGAGTGGGCTCGTGGAGCATTAGGATTTGTGAATGAGCCGATTTGGATCCCGCTGTCTCAGCAGTCTTTGAAGCGCGATTCTTTGGGATGTTTGTTAGCCATTGGCGATACGGCACATGGCATTCTACCGCTGGCAGGACTCGGAGCGAATCTTGGGTTTGGAGATGTGATTGCTCTCAAGCAGACGCTCGAAAAGCATCCGTGCGCCCGGGGTTCTCGGATTGCGCGAACCGTCGCTCGAGAACGTCGTTTTGAGCAGCGGACTGTTGCGTTGGTGATGGGCCTTTTTTCAAACGTGTTTCGCTCTAACCAACCATTGTTGCAATTGGGTCGGAGCTGTGCCTTACGTACGGCGGATCGTCATGCAACGATCCGTTCGTTGATTCAGGAGTTAGCTGGTTAATGTTCACAGGGATTGTTCAGGGTTTAGGGGAGGTCACGCATATTGAGGATCGCGATGGAATCCGTCACCTTCAAGTGCGACTTCCATCAGGTCGCGATCAGGGCCTCGAGACGGGGGCATCGGTAGCGATTAACGGTGTTTGTTTGACAGTTGTCGGCTGGGATCAACAGGGTGTCCAGTTTGACGTGATCGATGAAACCTTGCGACTCACGAATCTTGGCGCGTTAGAGATCGGTTATTTGGTCAATGTGGAGCGAGCAGCTCGTTTTGGTGATGAAATCGGTGGTCATGTGTTGTCCGGACACATTCATGGCCAAGCAAAAGTAATCGAAGTGGTAGAAACAGAAGGAAATCTCGCTGTCTGGTGGCATGTTCCAGAGGGTTTGAGAAAGTATGTCTTGCCCAAGGGCTATGTCTCACTGAATGGATGCTCTTTGACTGTCGGCGCAACCGAACGCGATGGGCAGCTCAGCATTCATTTAATCCCGGAAACTCGAGAGCTAACAACTTTTGGCCGTGTTGCTGTGGGTGATGCATTAAATCTTGAGATCGACTCTCAAACCCAGGCCATCGTCGATACAGTTGAGCGAGTATTGGATCAGCGTTTGTGAATAGCTGGCAGCGTATCTTGGCCAACGCAGTGACGAGTTCAGACGTATTGATGGAACGTTTGGGCTTGGATGCAAATGAAGTCCTTGGTGTCGATCACACGCCTGATTTTTCGATGCGTGTCCCTGAGCCCTTTATCATGCGTATGGTTCCTCAAGACCCCCAAGACCCCTTGTTAAGACAAGTGCTGTCTATTGTCGATGAACGTCAGGCGATGCCAGGTTTTATCGCCGATCCGCTGGACGAATTTGGCGGACCGCTCTCTGGCGTCTTGCATAAGTATCGTTCAAGGGTTCTTCTGATTTATCGAGGCGGGTGTGCGATCAATTGTCGTTACTGTTTTCGCAGGCATTTCCCGTATCAAGAGCAGACGCTGACCTCTCGTGATATCGATGCGTTGGTGGATTATTTGACCAAGCACCCTGAAGTGAATGAAGTCATTCTGTCAGGTGGTGATCCTTTGATGGCTGATGATTCGTCGATCAGCCAATTGTTCTCCCGCATCGAATCGATTCCGACAATTAAACGGTTGCGCATCCATAGCCGTTTACCAGTGGTAATTCCGGAGCGTGTCACAGAATCCTTATGTGAGGTGATAGCGTCAATACGGTTGCCCGTGGTCATGGTGCTACATATCAATCACGCGAATGAAATCGATGCCTCTGTGGTCAGAGTAGTAGGGAAACTGAGGCAAGTCTGTCGTTCGGTACTGAATCAGGCTGTCATTTTAAAAGGCGTGAACGACACGGCAGAATGTCTGGTTGCTCTGAGCGAGCGGTTGTTTGAGGCTGGCATTGATCCGTATTATTTGAACGTATTGGATCGCGTTGCTGGTGCGCATCACTTTGATTTGACTGACGGTGAATTGGCCGACCTTCATCGGGCATTATTGAATGCGCTTCCTGGATATCTCGTTCCAAAGCTTGTCAGGGAGGTACCCGGAGCCGGGCACAAGGTTCAATGGAAGGAAGCAGCCCCTCCAGATAATTGCGGTGAACACCAATTCGTGCGACGCCCGAGCGCTCGCTAAAGCAGCGGCGCTTGTTTCCATCCTCGTTTCCCAGTGCAGTTGGGTGCAAGTCTTGGGAAGGCAGTAGTTACGTGTCTTGGTGGCGAGCGATCAGAAAATCCCGGGCCTCGTTGATTAGCGCTGCAAGGTAATCCGTCCCATCCTTGTCAGGATGCACTTTACCCATCAACTTTTTGTGAGCTGCTCTGATTTCAGAGGAGCTCGCGTTTTCATCTACGCCGAGAATCTCAGCGGCACGTTTTACTGTCATCGGCTCATCGGGCGATTGCCGCTGTTGGTTGGCATGCGCTGCGCCGGCCC
>JBMZTF010000018.1:0-15517 GCA_049623565.1 Litorivicinaceae bacterium | reverse complement strand
AACAGGAACCTCTGCCACAAGTTGAAAAGCAGCCGGAACTTGAAAAGCCAGTAGAGCCACCTGAAGCAGTGAAAAAGGCTGAGGAGACAGTACAGAAGCTGGTTGCTGAACCAGAAAAGCAGGAAGAAGCCGAGACGCCGGTTTTGGTTTCGTCTGGCAGTAGTCTCAACCAAGGTGGTCGTGTGATCGCTGAGGCGAGCGGCCTTGCTCCGGCGCCAACAGAGCCTTTAAAAACCATGCAAGGGAGTCCTGACCAGGACGATGGTCTACGTGTGCTTTCAGAGACAGTGACCGGACCTACCGCGGACCAGCTCTCGATGGGTGCACGAGGCCTACTGAAAATTGAGTTTACAGCTGATTCTTGGGTTGAGGTCCGTGACGCAAGAGGTCGTCTCGTTCTGGCTGACCTGATGACGCCAGAGAAGGGAGTTAACCTCGATACCTATGGACCGATTGAGGTACTTGTGGGTGCCGTGAGTGCGAGTACCGTGACCTTCAACGGTGAGACTCAAGACCTTAGAACAAAGGCATACCAAGATGTCGCGCGGATCACGCTTGGAGCTGAGACGAATTGATCGATTCGCCGATTAAGCGCCGCCATTCTCGTCAAATTCACGTTGGTTCTGTAGCGATCGGAGGCGATGCGCCGATTGCTGTTCAGTCAATGACCAACACAAATACTTGTGATGTTCAGTCAACCGTGGCACAGATCGAGGCGATCGTCGATGCGGGCGCCGATCTCGTACGTGTTTCAGTACCAACCATGAACGCAGCAGACGCGTTTGGTGAGATTCGCTCGATTGTTTCCGTGCCACTCGTTGCTGACATTCATTTTGATCATAAAATTGCCCTCAAAGTTATTGAGCTCGGTGTTGATTGTCTGCGAATTAATCCGGGTAATATTGGTCGTGAAGACCGCGTCCGAGCCGTCGTGTCATCCTGCCGTGATCGCGGTATTCCGATCCGCATCGGTGTCAATGCTGGATCATTGGAAAAAGAGTTACAGAAAAAATATGGCGAACCGACCCCGGATGCTTTGGTCGAGTCTGCGATGCGGCATATTGATATTCTTGATCGTCTCGACTTTCAAGAATTTAAAGTGAGCCTCAAGGCAAGCGAAATTTTTATGACCATCGCTGCGTATCGGAAGATTGCGGATCAAATTGAGCAGCCGCTTCATCTTGGTATTACTGAAGCAGGCGGCTTGCGCAGTGGTACCGTTAAATCGGCAGCAGGCCTTGGCATGTTGCTCATGGATGGCATAGGAGACACGCTACGGATCTCTCTCGCAGCTGACCCGGTCGAGGAAGTCAAAGTCGGGTTCGATCTGCTACGGTCTCTTCGCTTACGATCGCGGGGTATAAATTTCATAGCATGCCCGAGTTGTTCACGGCAAACATTTGATGTTATCGGCACCATGAATCAGCTTGAGGCGCGTCTTGAAGACGTCAAAACACCGTTAAACGTGGCAGTGATCGGTTGTGTTGTGAACGGTCCTGGTGAGGCTAAGGAGGCCGACCTAGGATTCACTGGGGGAAACCCGGAAAGTCTCGCCCTGTTCATAGACGGGAAACCAGCAGCAAGACTCCCTGGGTCAGATTTTCTCGATGAACTCGAGTCGATGATTCGAAAGCAGGCGGAAATTAAGGAACATGCGCGTGTCGACCTGATCGCGCATTCAACGGATAGACACTAATGGCGATTCAATCAGTACGGGGAATGCCAGATATTCTACCCGAACAGGCCGGCGCATGGCGCTATCTTGAACAACAAGCTCAACAAATTTTTGACGCGTACGGGTTAATGCAAATCCGTACACCACTGGTTGAAGATACGTCCCTGTTCGCTCGGTCGATTGGTGACGTGACCGACATCGTTGAAAAAGAGATGTATACCTTCGAGGATCGTTCGGGTGACAGTTTGACCCTGCGGCCCGAGCTGACCGCTGGGGTTGTTCGGGCCGCGATTGAAAACGGATTGCTTCATAACCAGACGCAACGGTTATGGTATCAGGGACCCGCGTTTCGGCATGAGCGTCCGCAGAAGGGCCGGTATAGACAGTTCCATCAGATCGGGGTGGAGTGTTTCGGCATTGCTGATGCGCGAATGGACGCGGAGCTGATCGAAATAACCGATCAGTTATGGAAACAGCTAGGGATTCGGCATGCGGTGGGTCTTGAATTAAATTCGATTGGATCCCCTGAGGCGCGGGCCCACTATCGTGCCGCGTTGGTTGATTTTTTGTCATCGCGAAAGGATCAATTGGACGAGGACAGCCAATCTCGGCTAGATCGCAGTCCACTCAGGATTTTGGATTCAAAAATTGACTCAACACAGGCGTTGCTAGTTGACGCTCCGTCCTTGATGGACTCCCTGACCAAAGAGGATCGAGAACATTTCGCCGTTTTAACCAGCAGTCTTGAAGAAGCTGGGATTGAATTTAAGATAAACCCGCGGCTGGTGCGTGGTCTCGACTACTATGGCCGTACTGTATTTGAATGGACTACTCAAAAGCTCGGTGCGCAGGGGACCATTTGCGGGGGCGGACGCTATGATGGGTTGGTCGAGCATCTCGGCGGACGATCAACTCCTGGTGTCGGTTTTGCGCTCGGTATGGAACGTGTTGTTCTTTTGATGGAGTCACTCGATGTGGTTCCGGATATGTATCAGACCCAAGCCAATATATATTTAATGCCGCAACAGTCCGAGTGTGAGTCCGCGATCCGAGAACTAGCCCGAACTCTCAGAACTCACTTCCCCAAACTTCGTGTACTGACCCATATTGGTGGGGGTAGTTTGAAGAGTCAGTTGAAAAAAGCTGACAAGTCAGGTGCGGAGATTGGTCTAATTGTTGGACATACGGAACTTGAGAGCGGCCATATTGTCTATAAGCCACTGCGTGGTGGCGAACAAGAGATGCTGACAGAAGCAGCGCTAATTAACCGAATTTCAGAATTAAAGGATGCATGATGGATTATTTAAAGACCGACGAAGAACAGGGCGAAGCCCTCAAGCGCTGGCTAGTTCAAAATGGTCTCGGTTTATTGATCGCAGTAGCTGTCGGTGTTGGCTCAGTTCTTGGATATCAGCAGTGGCAACAATATCAAATCAATCAGCAGTCAGACGCAGCGGGCCGCTACCAAGAGCTGATTGACCTGTCTGCCATCGATTTTTCCGATCAAGACACAGCATCGGATTATGAGCGTTTGCTAATGGTAGCTGATGGTCTTCGTCGGTCCCATGCTGGCACCAATTATGCGGCGCTCGGTGCTGGGATAGTTGCTGCGCAAGCGGCTGAGCGTGGTGATTTTGATTTGGCGGTCAGCCAGCTAACCTACGCTGAGGCCGAACTTGAATTACCCGAACTGAAGACAATCGCCTCCCTGCGTCTTGCACGCCTGGAGCTCGAGCTTGGCCAGGGCGATGCCGCACTAAGCCGTGTTCGTTCGATTTCGGCTGAATTCTTCAAGGGATCTCGCAGTGAACTTGAGGGCGACATTCTGGTAGCTATTGATAGACCTCTCGAGGCACGTGAAGCCTATTTGAGGGCTCAAACGTCTTTGAGTGAGGCAGGCCTAAATACCGCAGTGGTTGATCTTAAGCTGTCGGCGTTACCTGAGGGTTCGTAATGCACCGTTTTTTAAGTCTCGGGGTCCTGCTTGCTCTAATTGGCTGCTCGAGCGCTCCCGATAAGCCTAGTCCCACACCACTTAAGAGAATTACTGAAATCGTTGAAATAGATGATGTTGAATCAACCTCATTAGGCGGTGGAGATCAGACTGGCTTGAGCCCTGCGGTTGACGGTGACTCGATCGCAGCAGCATCTGCTGGTGGTGATGTGTATTTGTTTGATGCGAAATTGGATGAGTTATGGAATACCGACATCGATCGCACAATTTTAGGTGGTGTAGCTTTAAATAGTACGGCGGTATATGTCGCGACATCCGATGCCACCCTGGTTGCGTTGTCGCGAAAAAAAGGGGAGGTCCTCTTTGAAGTCACATTACCGGGTAATTCGACCGTACCCGCGGTCGCGACGGATACAATGGTTTTCGTCAAAACCCAGATCGGTCAGTTAATCGCTCTGAATGCAGTGAGTGGAGAGACCGTTTGGTTTGAAGAAGCAAAAGAGAGTAATGTCGGTATTCGCGGTGGTGCGCCGATATCCCTTTCTGATGATGTGCTCTTTGTGTTGTGGGAATCTGGTCGAATCATGGCTTACCAAGCTCAGACCGGCCGTATACTGTGGGAGCGTCAGGTCGCGGTTTCACGTGGCCGAAGTCCTCTCGACAGGATTGTTGACTCAAAAGGCGCACCTTCGGTTCGGAACGGCTTCATAGCGACAGCGACCCGAAATGGCCAGGTGAGTCTGTTGAGCGCGCGCGATGGTCAGTTGATTTGGAGTTTTGACGCCGATGCGTACCCAGGTGCTTTGCTTGCATTTAACGCCGTTACCGTCGTCGAAACCGATGGAACCATCTCAGCTTTTAGCGCGCAGTCTGGTGAATCATTATGGAGCACTGGAGCGCTCAAATATCGTGAGTTGAGCCCTCCCGCCGTCGTTGCTGACTACATTGGCGTGATTGATCTTGAGGGTGAACTGCATCTGCTTGATCCGGCTAACGGTTCAATCGTGGGCCGGATCGATGTTGGCGGTGATAAGGGAAAGGTCGCACCTGTCGCGGTTGAAAACGGAGCACTGGTTCAGCTACTTGATGGACGATTAAGTCGCGTGGAAGTAATTCGTTGACGATCCCTATAATCGCTATCGTTGGTCGACCTAACGTCGGTAAGTCAACTCTATTTAATCGATTGACTCGTAGTCGTGACGCGCTTGTCGCAGATTACGCAGGCTTAACTCGTGATCGAAAGTATGGGCGGGCCTTATTTTCCGGCCATCCGTTTCTGTTAATTGATACTGGTGGGCTCAGCGGTGGTGAGGTGGGGATTGATGCCGCGATGGCCCAGCAGTCGAAGGCTGCAATAGAGGAGGCAGACGCGGTAGTCTTTATGGTCGATGCGACCAGTGGTGTTGCTGCCTCAGACCAGACGGTTGCAGACATGCTTCGTAGGATTGATAAACCAGTCTGGTTGGCGGCTAATAAGATTGATGGTCAGAATACGGATATCGCCTTGTCTGACTTCTACGGACTCGGTTTTGGTGAGCCGCAAGCAATTGCAGCATCGCATGGTCGTGGCGTCAGCGCACTCAGTGACCAATTACTTGCGTATTTTGGGCTACTTGATGTCGAACCCGTTGATGTAAATGATCAACGCCAAGAGGCACCCGGGATTCGGATCGGTGTTGTCGGTCGTCCCAACGTAGGAAAATCGACGCTTGTCAATCGTATGCTTGGTGAGGATCGAGTGGTTGTGTTTGATCTGCCCGGCACAACTCGGGATTCGATCTATATCCCGTATGAGCGTCACCAAGAAACTTACACATTGATTGATACTGCAGGTGTGCGACGCCGTGGAAGAGTGAGTGAGACGGTCGAAAAGTTTTCGATTGTAAAAACACTGCAAGCGATTGAAGACTCTCATGTTGTGGTATTGGTCGTTGATGCTCAAGAGGGACTTGTCGAACAAGACTTGCATTTGATGGGAACGGTCATCGACGCTGGCCGCGCGCTTGTTGTCGCTGTGAATAAGTGGGACCACCTTGATCCTGACGTGCGCGAAAAAATTCGTCAGACATTAAGACGCCGTCTCAATTTTATTCCGTGGGCTAAAGTCCACTATATTTCCGCACTCCATGGAACCGGCGTAGGGGATTTGTATGGGTCGATCAAAGAAGGTTATGAGGCCGCAACCACTAAATTCTCGACCAATGCGCTGACTCGAATTTTGGAGGATGCGGTCGATGATCACCAACCACCATTGGTTCGTGGTCGGCGGATAAAACTGCGGTATGCGCACCAAGGTGGTATGAACCCTCCGAGGATCGTCATTCATGGGAATCAGACGAAAGATGTACCAGAATCCTACCGGCGATATTTAGAGAATATCTACCGCCGTGTTTTGAATATCACTGGGTCTCCAGTCAAAATCGAGTTCAAGTCTGGAGAGAACCCATTTGCGGGACGCAGAAATAAACTCACTGAGCGTCAGATCCAACGGAAGCGACGTTTAATGAAGTTTGTGAAGCAAAGGAAGTAACTAGGTGCGTTCCCAGCGGTCATCAAAAAGGCCGCTCGTAACAGCGTGTATAACTCCGGCACCACCATCTGAACGCCGCGCGCTAGCAAAAGCGACAATGTCCCGGTTGTTCTTCAACCATCGATTCACGTAGGCCTTGAGCAGTGGGCGTCCAGCTTTGCTGTGTCTTCCAACGCCATGTGTGATTCGGATATGTGTCAGACGAAGCTCTCTGATGGTCTGAAAAAGTGCTGTGATTGCGTAGGCGGCCTCATCAACTGTGTAGCCGTGGAGATCGATTTCATACTGGGCTGGGAAGGGAGTTTCATCAAGTAAGCTGAGAACCCGGCGATCAACTTCGTAAGCCACATATTCGAGCGGTTTCAGGGGGTCGAGAGGTGGCGGCTCTGCAGTGGACAAACCGTGATGAGCTTCACTTACTACAGAGTCCTCTGCCCGCGCGCGGGCAGCCTCAATCTCATCAGAAGAGAGTACTTTTTTCGGACGTATGCGGGCATCGCGCTCGATGGGTTTTACGCCTGTTTCTTGCATTAGCGACTTGAATGAATCGTCGGACATACAGTATCCATAGGGTGTAAATTTTTACTTTCAAAGTCTGCTTGCTCTCAAAGCGGCATCTGTCTAGTCTTCCGGCATGACAGAACTTCACACCATTCGCGACTTTCTTCGTCTCGCATTATCAGAGTTCGGGCGTCACCCGATTGCGCTGGGACACGGAACAGAGTCTCTGTGGGATGAAGCGCTTGCTTTAGTTTTCGGCGCGGTGTCGTTGCCACCAGACGGTGACGAACGATTACTAGACGCGACCCTGACATCTGATGAGCGACGTCATGTTGTAGATCTAATACATAAACGCGTCCATGACCGGATCCCAGTCCCATATCTGACTAAAAAAGCCTGGTATGCCGGGCTTCCGTTCATTGTTGATGAGCGAGTCTTGATTCCTCGTAGCCCTATTTTTGAGTTGATCGACGCCGAATTGAAGCCTTGGTTTGATGCGCCAGCTAACCGGCCTATTCGGTTTTTGGATCTTTGCAGTGGGTCGGGATGTCTTGGTGTAACGACTGCTCTAACGTTTGAAGAGAGCACAGGCGTCCTAGCTGATCTGGACTCTGATGCCTGTCAGGTCGCGCGCGAAAATGTCGACTTCCATCAGCTCTGGCAACGACTCGAAGTAATTCAGTCCGATGGATTTGATGGCCTGTTTGATGAGACATTCGATGTGATTATTTGTAACCCACCGTATGTCGATGCGGAGGATATGGCTGACTTACCCCCTGAATATCGAAAGGAGCCGAGATTAGCCTTAGCCTCAGGTGAAGACGGGCTGGAGTTGGTCAGACGTTTACTCAGTCAGGCCACTAATTGGTTGCGAGATGAGGGGATTATGATTCTGGAAGTTGGAAATACTTGGGGCCTCCTTGATCGCGAGGTAACCGCACGGACCGGAGAATCTGTACAATGGATAGAGTTCGAATGCGGGGGGCATGGTGTTTGCGTGCTCTCGAAGAATGAATTGAACACCCTTAACTCGAACATATAGTCGGGAACATTTATGAGTGGGAATACCTTTGGAACATTGTTTACGGTTTCGACGGCAGGCGAAAGCCACGGGCCAGGGCTGGTAGCCGTTGTTGATGGGTGCCCTCCACAAATCCCACTCTCTACTGAAGAACTTCAGGCAGATCTGGATCGAAGAAAGCCTGGTCAGAGCAAGCATACGACTCAACGGCGCGAGGCCGACGAGGTCGAGATTTTGTCCGGTGTGTTTGAGGGGGTGACAACGGGCACGCCGATCGCTCTGTTGATTCGTAACACGGACCAACGCTCGAGAGATTACTCAAACATAAAAGATGTATTTCGTCCGGCGCACGCGGATTACACCTACGAGCATAAATATGGAATTCGTGATTATCGTGGCGGTGGTCGTAGCTCTGCGCGTGAGACAGCAATGCGGGTTGCTGCAGGAGCAATCGCTAAGAAAGTACTGTCTCACTTATTTTCCGTCAGAGTCCGTGGTTGTCTGACGCAGCTTGGTCCGATTACCTGCGAAATCAAAGATTGGTCGATCGTCGACTCCAATCCATTCTTCAGCCCTGACCCAGATCGTATCGATGAGCTTGCGGCATACATGGACCAGTTGCGGCGCGACGAGGATTCGATAGGCGCGGGTTTGACCGTGGTTGCTGAAGGATTGCCTCCGGGATGGGGTGAGCCTGTTTTTGACAGATTGGATGCTGATATTGCGCATGCATTAATGTCGATTAATGCGGTGAAAGGCGTGGAAATCGGTGAGGGGATGGCGGTTATTAATCGTCGTGGTTCGGAGCATCGCGACTTAATTACTCCGGATGGATTCTTAACGAACAACGCTGGCGGTGTGCTTGGTGGAATTAGTACGGGACAGCCCTTGGTAGCCCGCTTGGCCCTCAAGCCAACGAGTTCGATCACGACACCAGGTCCAACCATCAATAAGCAAGGTGAGATGACAGAGGTCATCACTAAAGGTCGCCACGACCCCTGCGTGGGGATTCGTGCGACGCCGATCGCGGAAGCGATGGTTGCTTTAGTTTTGGTAGATCATGCGCTCCGTCACCGTGGACAGAATGGACACGTCGTGACTGATACCCTAGCGGTTCCAGGTATGGCTTCTCCGTGACCACCGCTGTGCCAAGTGTTCGACTTGGCAGTCTATACGGCCTGTATTTTGCGGTTGTCGCTCTAAGTATTGGCTGGTTTGGCCCATTTTTTCAGTCACTTGGATTCAGTGCAACCGAGATTGGTATCGCAATCGGGGTACTCACAGCTTCGAAAATCATCGCCCCCTATTTGTGGGGTACGTTGGGCGATTTGCTTCCGAATCGGCTCCGGGTCGTACAGATTGGAATTATTGGATCGACTCTGGCTGCAGGGTTATTGCTGCTCGAGGTCGATTTCTTAGGTCTTTGTTTGGTGCTCGCTCTTTTTGGGTTCTTCTGGAACGCCATCATCGCTCAGTTTGATACCTTGACACTCGATTATTTGGGTAAAAATCATCATCGATACTCAACTATACGCGTTTGGGGTTCGATTGGTTTCATTGCCATGATGCTGGCTTCAGGCCGGCTTTTCTCTGATATCGAATATGGAATTCTTCCTTGGTTAATCATTTGTGGGTTGACTACATCTGTCTTAATTTCTTTGACATTGCCAGCGCGTCAGAATATTCACCCGTCTAATCATGGCGATGAAGGAATAAGAGCCCGACTGACCAATACATCGGTCCTGATATTCTTAGTCGTCGCCTCCTTGAATCAATTGACTCACGGGCCGCTGAATGTATTTTTTACACTATACGTGCAGGACCATGGGTATAGTCCTTTTCAGGCAGGGCAGCTCTGGGCTCTAGGTGTGCTCGCGGAAGTGGTTTTGTTTTTCGTTTTGCCGCGTTTCATTCTCAGGCTAGATCTACGTGTTCTGCTTACCGTTTCACTAGCGCTTGGGTCCATTCGATGGTTTTTGACTGGGGCATTTCCTGATGCTGTATGGTTGGTCATCGTGCTACAGCTCCTGCACGCTTTTACCTTCGGTGCAATTCACTCTGTGAGTATTGAATTTATCCGTCGCTGGTTCCCTGGGAATCTGTCGGGTCGAGGGATGGCTTTATATAGCGGATGTGTATTTGGGATTGGTGGATCCTTGGGTGCGGCCCTGTCTGGTTTTGCTTGGGAATCGCTCGGAGGAAGCGTGACGTTTCTGTGTGCCGGTCTGATCACTGGTTCTACAGCAATACTTGCCTGGTTTGGTCTACAGAACGCGCGACTGGGAGCACAATCTTTCTAGTCGAGATCCTTTGGTCTGGCTGGATTTCTGATAGACTCTTGGGCCTATTTTTCAAGGAGATTGAAATGGCAGGTCGCACCTTATACGACAAGCTGTGGGATAGTCATCTCGTCACACAAAGAGATGACGGTAGCGCTTTGATTTACATCGATCGGCACCTGTTACATGAAGTGACTTCGCCTCAGGCGTTTGAGGGCCTATCGATGGCTGGGCGCGTACCTTGGAGATTAGCAGCGAACCTGGCGACCGTGGATCACAACGTACCAACTGAAAACCAGTCTGCCGGTGTTTCGGCGATTGAGGACCCAACCAGTCGTCTGCAGGTTCAGACTCTTGATGAAAACTGCGACGCTTTTAAGGTCACCCAATTTAAGATGGGTGATCCGCGTGCGGGCATAGTCCATGTGATTGGTCCAGAACAGGGGGCGACACTTCCTGGAATGACAGTCGTTTGTGGAGACAGCCATACTGCGACGCACGGCGCGTTTGGAGCGCTCGCCCATGGGATTGGTACGAGCGAGGTTGAGCACGTGCTTGCGACGCAATGTCTCGTTGCAAAGAAAATGAAAAATATGCGCGTCACGGTTACGAGTCCGCTTGGATTAGGCGTGACCGCCAAAGATGTAATTCTTGCGATCATCGGACAGATCGGTACAGCCGGTGGCACTGGCTACGCGATTGAGTTCGCCGGAGAGGGAATCCAATCGCTGTCAATGGAAGGACGGATGACGGTGTGCAACATGGCAATTGAGGCCGGTGCGCGTGTTGGATTGGTTGCTGTTGATCAGAAGACAGTTGAGTACGTTAAGGGACGACCTTATTCGCCACAAGGAGACGACTGGGATCGTGCGGTTGAGGCATGGACTGATCTAGTAAGTGATTCTAACGCGTATTTTGATCATGAAGTGGTGGTTGATGGGACACTGATTGAGCCACAGGTTTCATGGGGTACAAACCCTGAGATGGTTACTGGTATATCGGGTAATGTTCCGGACCCTGCGCTGATTGCTGATCCTATTCATCGGGGCGCCGTCGAGCGTGCCCTGAAATACATGGGTTTAGAAGCAAATCAGTCGGTTGGGTCCATACGTTTGGACCGTGTATTTATAGGATCGTGCACGAATTCACGTATTGAAGATTTACGCGAGGCCGCCAAAGTGGTGGATGGTAGGCAAGTCGCTGATTCAGTTATCCAAGCTATGGTCGTGCCAGGTTCTGGCTTGGTTAAAGAGCAAGCGGAGAAAGAGGGTTTGGACGCAATTTTCCTCGACGCTGGTTTTGAATGGCGAGATCCTGGTTGCTCGATGTGCTTAGCGATGAACGCAGATCGACTAGGTCCTGGTGAGCATTGTGCCTCAACTTCGAATAGAAATTTTGAGGGTCGTCAGGGCGCTGGCGGAAGAACACACCTGGTTAGTCCTGTGATGGCAGCCGCCGCAGCAATTGCTGGTCATTTTGTTGACGTCAGAGAATGGTTGTAAGGGATAAGTCATGCAGCAGTTTGTAAAAGAAACAGGTTTGGTTGTGCCTTTGGATCGTGCGAACGTTGATACAGACCAGATCATTCCTAAGCAGTACTTGAAATCAATCAAGCGCACAGGTTTTGGGGTCAACCTCTTTGACGATTGGCGTTATGTAGATCCAGGTGAGCCCGGTATGGATCACTCAACGCGTCGTTTGAATCCTGATTTTGTGCTCAACGATGCGCGTTACACAGGTTCAAGTATCTTACTTGCCCGCGATAATTTTGGTTGCGGGTCGAGTCGTGAACATGCGCCATGGGCAATCCTTGAGTACGGTTTTAAGGCCGTAATCGCACCGTCATTTGCGGACATCTTTTTCAACAACAGTTTCAAGAATGGTTTGTTGCCCGTGGTCTTGGCCGAAAGGGATGTGGATGTGTTGTT
Source organism: Litorivicinaceae bacterium (assembly GCA_049623565.1). Classification (GTDB taxonomy): domain Bacteria; phylum Pseudomonadota; class Gammaproteobacteria; order Pseudomonadales; family Litorivicinaceae; genus HIMB30. The sequence goes on along the minus strand of JBMZTF010000018.1, from coordinate 3,629 downwards.
CGAGCTGGCGAGTGGTGAGTCGGCGGTGGAGATCGCCATCGACCTGCAACCACAAGAAGTTAAAGGTCCCAACGGTTTTAGCGCATCATTTGAAATCGATCCGTTCAGAAAAACTTGCTTGTTAGAGGGACTGGATGAGATTGGGCTCTCGCTCAAAGATGTGGATGCTATCAAGGCTTATGAAGCAAGGCGTGTAGTCGACGCGCCATGGTTATTCAGAGATTAAGGGCGACTGATGCCAAATATTGTCTTGTTATCGGGTGATGGAATTGGCCCTGAGATCATAGCTGAGGCTAGTCGGGTACTCGATCGAATTAACGAACAATACTCATTGCAAATTACGACACAAACCTGCCTCATTGGCGGCGCTGCGATTGATGTAAAAGGCGAACCGCTTCCTGAAGAAACACTGGCAAAAGCCAAAAACGCAGACTCTGTTCTTTTGGGAGCTGTGGGTGGACCTAAGTGGGATAGTCTGCCGATGGACAAACGTCCAGAGAAGGGCCTGCTAAAGATTCGTGCAGAGTTGGATCTCTTTGCCAACTTACGTCCAGCACTCTTATATCCAGAGCTGGCGTCTGCCTCAACTTTGAAAGAGGACATAGTGAGTGGACTTGATCTACTGATCGTTCGTGAACTGATTGGTGGTATTTATTTCGGTGAGCCTCGCGGTATCGAGGGCCAGCCTGGTCGACGTGTGGGCTACAACACTGACCGCTACTCAGAGCCAGAAATCGAAAGGATCGGACGAATCGCATTTGACGCAGCGATGGCACGGGATAAAAAACTTTGCTCCGTCGATAAGGCAAATGTTCTTGAAGTTACCGTTCTTTGGCGCGAAGTCATGGAACATCTGAGCTCGGAATATCCCGAAGTTGAGTTGTCACATATGTATGTCGACAACGCGGCCATGCAGCTCGTCCGGGCGCCAAAACAATTCGATGTTATGGTCACGGGTAATTTGTTTGGTGACATTCTTTCGGATGCAGCGGCGATGCTCACTGGGTCCATCGGCATGCTCCCATCAGCGTCTCTGAATGAGCAGAAGCAAGGGCTTTACGAGCCATGTCATGGATCCGCCCCCGACATCGCAGGTCAAGATTTAGCGAATCCGTTAGCGACGATTTTGTCAGTCTCGATGATGCTCTTGCACTCGTTGAATGCCCCAAAAGCGGCTCAAGCGATTGATGATGCGGTGAGATCTGTGCTGGCTTCTGGGCTCAGAACACAAGACATCGCGACCGGTGCATCAGGCGAGCAAGTTGTTGGATGTCAGGCGATGGGTGAAGCTGTTCTTAAGGCACTGGATTAAGGAATGACGATGCGAGTTGGTTTTGTGGGGTGGCGCGGAATGGTTGGCTCGGTCTTGATGGATCGGATGCGTGTTGACGGAGATTTTACGGGCATTGAATCGGTTTTTTTCTCCACCTCTCAGGTGGGCCACGAAGCACCGCCTGAGGCGACGGATAAAACGTTACAAGACGCGATGTCGACGGCCGCACTAGAGAGCTGTGAAGTGATCGTGACATGCCAGGGAGGTGACTATACGAAAGAGGTTTATGGCCCATTACGTGAATCAGGGTGGAACGGTTATTGGATCGACGCAGCATCTGCACTTCGCATGGCAGCAGACAGCGTGATCGTATTAGACCCTGTAAACCGCGATGTCATCGATCAGGCACTTGCCATGGGTCGTAAGAACTTCATTGGCGGTAACTGCACCGTCAGTCTGATGCTCATGGCGGTGGGAAGTTTGATTCGCCAGGGATGGGTCGAGTGGATAACCGCAATGACTTACCAAGCGGCCAGTGGAGCGGGTGCAAATAACATGCGCGAGCTTTTGTCTCAGATGGGATACCTCGAGTCTCAGGTTGCTACTGAGCTCGCCACACCATCATCTGCAATTCTGGATATCGATCGCAAAGTGACAAACTCACTTCGTGGTGAGGGAATTCCAACTCAACATTTTGGTTATCCGCTTGCGGGCAGTCTTCTACCGTGGATCGATACTAAGCTCGAGAACGGTCAAAGCCGTGAGGAGTGGAAAGCGATGGCTGAGTGCAACAAGATCCTGGGTCGCGAGTCAAATCCAATGCCGATCGATGGAACCTGTGTTCGTATTGGCGCAATGCGCTGTCACTCGCAAGCATTAACGATAAAGTTAACGCGTGATGTGTCCATAGATGAGATCAATGACGTTCTTGCTAACGGAACCGAATGGACCGATCTGATTCCTAATGAGCGCGCAGACTCGATGGAGAGACTGACGCCGGCAGCCGTGACAGGGACCTTGCGAGTTCCTGTCGGGCGTGTTCGCAAAATGAATCTTGGAACCGAGTATCTAAATGTCTTCACTGTTGGTGATCAATTGTTGTGGGGTGCTGCTGAACCATTAAAACGGATGCTTTCGATTCTGAGGGGCGCTCAGTGATCGAACTGGTTATTACCGGCGCCGGATCAGGTCTCTGTGACTCGATACTTGAGGTCATCGATGGAGTTGAGGGTGATTACCGTCTGCGTCTTGTCGATTCTATGGAATCCGCCGGTGAGGCGCGCCGTTTTCAGGGACGAACAGTCGTTATTGAGCTTGATGGTGAAGCGGACTTAGCGAAAGCGGACGTTGTTTTTGATCTTAATCAAACCTACGGCGGCAATGCGGTCGTATTCGCCCCCAAACTCTCGCTTTTTGTGATGTTAAAGCGATTAGTTTGTGACCTTGATGCTGGATCAATTATTACGTTGCATGGCGTGGTTAGAGAGCCTGCGGTCGAGAAACCTAGGGGTGTCGAAGCGCTTGCGGGACAGGTGACTCAGCTGTTTAATGGACGTGATCCAGTGCCCGAACCCTTTGGGGGTACGCTCGCGTTTAATGGGCGCACCCTAGATGAGACTGCGTTGGTTGAGGCGCTTCAGCGCCTAGACGGACTGCATAACGCCGCTATTTCACTCGAACGCATGCAGTCGGATTCTTTTTACACCGTTCATGCGAGTCTGTGGCTGCAAGCGGCTGACTCGAAAGCCATTGATTCAATTATGACGAAAGCGACTGATGCCTATGCGGCGGGGCTGAGTATTTCTCCAGATTCAGGCCGAGTCGAGCATGATGCGGAAATGCGAGTAATTGCGCGAAAGGCTTCGGATGACTGGGTTCATATGGTGGTGACGGCAGACGTTGAGAAAACAATCTGGGCACAGGAAGCCAAGAGTATCCTGGCAGGCGCATTGGGAACAAACTCATGACGCGCCTTTGTATTTTGCCAATCCTTTTCTGGTCGATGCTGGCTTCGGCATTTGATTGGAAAGGCCCCATTGCAGTGTCTCATCAAGGCGAACCCCTGGAAGTAAGGCTGGAAGTGAAAAATCTTGGGCCGGTTACGCCGGCGCAACTGTTTCCTTTGCTTGCATCTGAGTCTGCGTTTACAGCGCGCGGCATTGATCGACCAGAGTACCTATCGGGACTAACGTATGCCATGAATTCGACTGATGGACGAGTTGAACTTGTCCTCCGAACAGCGACGGCTTGGACGCGACCAGAGCTCACGACGCTTGTCGAAGTGTTTACTCCAGATGGACCAGTTTTGGTACCTGTGTCTGTGGGTATCGGGTTGAAGCCAGTAGCGCAGTCAAAG
>JBMZTF010000017.1:0-15712 GCA_049623565.1 Litorivicinaceae bacterium | reverse complement strand
AAAATGATAACGCGCGCGATCGAGTCGAGATGTTCAGAGTTCGGATCTTTGAGTGCATCTGTAAGTTTTCGATGCGGAGCGGTTGGCAGTCGAGGTTCGATTTCTCGCCAGAGCTCAATCTGCCAGGCGTCAGACTGTTGTATCGGCAAGGTAGCCTTCTCGGGGTTGACTAACCAATCAGGCCGCTCGGCGAGATAGCGTTGGAATACCTCGAATAGGCTACTGATCTGTTGTAGATACTCGGTTTCGGCTAGGTCGGGATGTTTTTGCCGCCAAACTGTCGCGATAGCCCAATACAAATCCGACTCAAGCTGTCGGTCGGGTTGCGCGCCTGAGATCTTCCACATGAACTCAGACAGTGTGGTGACCCTTGTGTTGGCGAGGCTTCCCAAGCGGTCTGTCAGTTCAATTTGGAGCCAGCGGCCCGTGTCTTGGTTAGGAACAACAAGCCAATCGGGCGCCAGCGGTGACCTAAAACTTTCGGCCGAGAGGACGTTCGCCACGGTCTCGACGAGGGTGTTGAGGTCATTGGAGAAGACAAGCTGCATGAAGTAATTTCCGCACGACTACTCAATTTATGCAACTAACCCAGCGGGGGTCTGCGAGCCTTTTTAAGTTAAAGATTTTTTATCTTAAGCAGTACTTGTAACAAGACCGTAACAAAACAGTTGTAAAACGCTCATTAGAAATTTGGGAAACCCATTTCAGGGTTTGTGGTTACTTAATCATCTATGTGGAGTATTTATGATTGTTCGTATAGCAACGGCCGCAGCTCTTGCGGTTGTCCTAAGCTCACCAACAGTTGCTCGTGATTATATCAGCATCGCCGGTTCTTCTACGGTCTTGCCATTTGCAACAATTGTTACCGAGCGGCTGGGCCGGGGGGCGAATCAAAAAACACCAGTGGTGGAGTCCGGTGGTTCTTCGGTCGGTAAGAAAGGGGTCTGTGATGGTATCGGAACAGAGTTTATCGATATCGGGAACGCGTCTTCACGTATGAAGACAGCTGAGCTTGAGTATTGCGAAAAGAACGGTGTGAAGCTAACTGAGATTAAGGTCGGCTACGATGGAATCGTTGTCGCTAACTCAAAGAATGGCACACCGTTAAAAATCTCGCTGGCTAATCTTGGCAAGGCATTGACTGCCGAAGTTGCGGTCGGTGGTAAGATGGTGCCAAACCCATATAAGAAGTGGTCGGATATCGATCCATCGCTACCCGACGCGGCGATCCGTGTCTATGGACCGCCAACGACCTCAGGAACGCGGGCATCTTACGCGGAAATCGTGAACGAAAAGGCGTACTGTAAAAAAGATGCTGATGCAAAAGCGGCATTGAAGGCTGCGGGAAAGAAGGCCAAAACTTGTCGCGCAATGCGCACGGATGGTGCCTATGTTGAGGCGGGTGAGCAAGACAACCTGATCGTTCAAAAGCTCCAAGAAGATACAAATGCATATGGCATTTTCGGATTCTCTTACCTAGATCAGAACTCTGACACACTCCAAGGTGCTGAGCTATCAGGTGTTGTTCCGACATTTGATGCGATTGCGGCTGGCAAATATAAAGCGTCTCGTGCGCTGTATTTCTATATGAAGCACCAGCACGTCGGAGTTGTCCCTGGCATTGAGGCTTACATGACCGAGTGGACGAAGCACTGGGGCGACGACGGAATACTTGCTGACGCTGGCATGATACCGATGCCTGACGCGGAACGCGATGAGATGGCTGACCGGATGAAGAATCGACCTGTCTTGGTTGCAGCAGATTTGAAGTAATTAACAAAGTTTATTGAAAAGTTGGAGGCCGAACGGGACAATCCGTTCGGTCTTTTCGTATCTGAGGGAAAGCTCGCTTGTCGTTCGTCAATCTGGTTTTGTCAGTGTTGGTCATTGGCGCCGTTTTCTTTATTCTTGGACAAAGAACAGCCACGGCTCATCACTCCGCCAGCACTATAAAACTGCACTCGAGGCCCCACTACCACGGGCTGTGGGTGGCAATTACCTCGACCCTCCCCGCGTTATTGGTCTTGCTGGTGATAGGCCTTGGCAAGGATCTACTTTTTCAACATTGGGTCAGTGATTTTTTCCCACCGCAGGTAGCGGGGGGTGACGCTGTTGATCGGGCAATCGCTCTAGCAAAAATTTCTAATGTCGTCGACGGGATTATCTTTGGCGAGGTAGAGCCGTGGGTTCAGTCGGCCGGTGAGGCTTGGATTCGTTGGGAATCAGATGCCATTGTCGTCGCAAATATTCTTGTGTTGGGCGCATCGCTGACCGGGGGCTTACTCGGTTACCAAAGAGTGAGTCTGGGATTTCGTGCGAGGAATAATGTTGAGAGAATCCTCACATGGATTCTGATAGGTAGTTCCACGGTCGCAATATTTACAACCGTAGGAATCGTCCTCTCCGTTCTTTTTGAGTCGATTCGATTCTTTAAATTGATCCCCCCCCAAGACTTCTTGTTTGGTCTGGAGTGGAACCCGCAGTTCGAGGGCGCGGAGCGCGCCGGCTCTGGTGGAGGTACGGCGACCTACGGGATGGTCCCGATGTTCGTCGGGACGTTCTTGATTTCATTTATAGCGCTAGCGGTAGCCGTCCCTGTGGGATTGTTTAGCGCCATTTATCTGGCTGAGTACGCGACCCCGAGGGTGAGGGGCATCGTGAAGCCCCTCCTAGAGATACTCGCGGGCGTACCGACCGTCGTCTATGGCTTTTTCGCTGCATTGACGGTAGCCCCCCTCGTCAAATCTGTCGGCGAATCCGTCGGGCTTGAGGTGGCGTCAGAGTCCGCGTTGGCCGCGGGCCTCGTTATGGGTGTCATGATAATTCCGTTTATTTCCTCGCTGTCAGACGATGTGATAAACGCTGTCCCTCAGGCCCTCCGCGACGCAGCTTTTGGTCTGGGCTCCACAAAGAGTGAGGCGGTGAGGCAGGTAGTGCTGCCGGCTGCGCTCCCGGGGATCGTCGCGGCGGTGATCCTCGCGGTGTCCCGAGCGGTCGGAGAGACAATGATCGTGGTGATGGCTGCGGGGCTGGCTGCGAATTTGTCTGTCAATCCGTTGGACGCAGTCACGACCGTCACCTCACAGATTGTGACGATTTTGGTTGGCGACCAAGAGTTTGAGTCCGCGAAGACGTTATCGGCTTTTGCGTTAGCGCTGATGTTGATCGTGACTACGCTGGCCCTGAACTACTACGCGCTTCAGATTGTAAAAAAATATCGAGAGCAATATGAGTGACCAGGGTTCTTTTCGATTGTCGCCCGAGCGGGCTGCCGAGCGAGTTGCGTATTCGATCGGCTTGCGTAAACGGAGAGAAAAGCGATTCCTGTTTCTCGGGAAATTTGCAGTTGCCGTAGCCCTCGGATTCCTTGTTCTTTTATTCGCTGGCATTTTAAGCAAGGGCATCCCTGGGTTATTCCAGCACTACGTCACGCTTGATGTTCAGTTGGACGCTGAGAGGCTTGACCCGTCTGGTCAGGGGACCCTCGAGTCACTCGCTGATGGTGACTTTGACGGGGTCGTCAGAGATGCGCTCTATGAGGCCCTTGACGGTCCCACCGGGCGCAAGGCGAAACGACAGGCACGTAAGCTAATTTCATCAGGGTCCGGACAGCGACTGATGCATCACGTGCTGGATAATCCAGATCAAATAAGATCAAAGGTAGCGTTTAAGTTTGCCGTCGACGATGATGTAGATACATTCCTGCGTGGCCTCATCTCACGAGATACCCCTGAAGCTGACAGACGAGTCAGTGATCAGATGATTTCATATATTGATCTGCTTCAGGCGAAGGGTCGGATCAGCTACGAGATAAGTGATTATTTATTTTTTGGCTCAGCGTCAAGAGACGCCGAGATGGCCGGGATTCGCGGGGCGCTAGTGGGATCAATACTCACCTTGCTGGTGTGCATTGTGATCGCGTTCCCCTTGGGGGTAGCTACAGCTGTCTACCTCGAGGAAATGGCGCCAAAGAATCGTTTCACAGAAATCATAGAGATCAATATTAATAATCTTGCCGCGGTGCCATCAGTCGTTTTCGGAATCATGGGCCTCGCGATATTTATCGTGATATTCGGGATGCCGCGATCAATACCATTAGTGGGGGGGATAGTCTTGGCGCTGATGACGTTGCCCACGATAATAATCTCATCGCGTGCCTCGATCCGGGCAGTTCCACCGAGCATTCGCGATGCCGCTCTAGGCGTTGGTGCCTCGAAAATGCAAACCATTACGCACCATGTTTTACCTCTTGCGATGCCGGGTATGTTAACCGGCACCATCATCGGGATGGCCCAAGCTTTGGGTGAGACGGCGCCTCTCTTGATGATCGGCATGGTAGCTTTTATCGTCGACGTGCCGTCAGGTGTCACTGATCCTGGAACCGTTCTCCCGGTGCAAATTTTTATGTGGGCAGATTTCGCTGAACGTATGTTTATTCAAAAAACCAGCGCGGCGATCATTGTATTGTTAGCATTTCTGATTAGTATGAATGCCGCCGCGATTCTTCTTCGTAAAAAATTAGAGCGACGTTGGTGAGAAGGTCAGTGTTATGCAACTAGCAGAGAGTAGCCCGATGGTCCAAACAACTAGCACCCTAGAAACGCGGGCGATTCCAGACAGTACTCTCGGTCAAGTCCATGCAGACAACCCCCGTATGAAGGCCCGTAATGTTGACGTTTTTTATGCTGACAAGCATGCGATCGACAATATCAGTCTTGATATAGGGTCCGGGCAGGTAATTTCGTTCATCGGCCCGTCCGGTTGTGGTAAGTCGACGTTCTTAAGGTGTCTAAACCGGATGAACGACACGATAGACGGCTGTCGTGTGTCTGGTGAAATCATGATCGATGACCAGAATATCTATGACTCTTCGATCGATGTGGTCTTGTTGCGGGCGAGGGTCGGTATGGTGTTCCAGAAGCCAAACCCTTTTCCCAAATCAATCTTTGACAATGTCGCATACGGGCCACGTATTCACGGTCTCGCGACAAGCAAGGTGGAACTGGACCAGATTGTAGAAATCTCGCTCCAACGGGCTGGTCTTTGGGAGGAGGTCAAAGATCGTCTGGAACAGCCAGGAACGGGCCTGTCGGGCGGCCAACAGCAACGGCTGTGTATCGCTCGTGCGATTGCGGTGAGCCCCGAGGTTATCCTGATGGATGAGCCGTGTTCTGCGTTGGATCCGATCGCTACAGCGAAAATAGAGGAATTGATTTCTGAGCTGCGGGAGCAATATACGATAGTAATCGTCACCCACTCCATGCAGCAGGCTGCCCGTGTCTCTGATCGGACCGCCTATTTTCATCTAGGAAAGTTGATTGAGGTAGGTGACACCAAGCAGGTGTTTACAAATCCCTTGCATGCATTGACTCAAGACTATATCACCGGACGGTTTGGCTAGATGAAAGACTTGAACGAAGATTTCTATCGACACATTTCCAGCGAGTTCAATGAGGAGCTGGAGGCGCTTCGGAGGTCTACCTTAGAAATGGGTGGACTGGTTGAAGAGCAGCTAGCGTCTGCGCTCAAGTTTTTTGCTAGTCAGGACTCTTCACTTCTGAGCGACATTGAAGAAATTGAACAGAAGATTAATGCTGCCGAGATCGATCTCGACGATCAGGTAGAGTCTCTGATCGTTCGGAGACAGCCCATCGCCTCAGATTTGCGGCTCGTGCTCGCTGTTTCGAAGATCGTTAGAGACCTTGAGCGAGTGGGCGATGAACTTGAGAAGGTAGGTAAACTTAGCCTTGAGTCACTTGATAGCTCTGACGGTGTGGGGATTACAGAGATACAGCGGATAGCTGAGCAGGTAGCCAAGATGTTGTCGGAATCTTTGACAGCATTTGCAAGGCTCGATATCGAGCTCGCGAGAGATATTTTTGATCGTGAACGCAAGGTTGATAAGGTATATCAGTCGGCGCTTAGGTCGCTCGCGACATTTATGATTGAGGACCCAAGAACCATTGGCAGGGTCTTAAATATAGTCTGGATTGCGAGATCGTTGGAGCGAGTTGGTGACCACGCCACAAACATTGCTGAATACGTAATCTATCTTGTTCAGGGCGTCGATGTTCGCCATCCGAGCGTTAACGAAAACAGTTTTACGTAACTATCTGCTTTAGCCTGTCTTTGGGGAATGAGCATCTAATGCAGGTACCTCTCCCTTCCTCAGAGGTTATTTGAAGACTTCCGGAGTGCCTTCCCATAACGTGTTTGGCTATCGCCAAGCCTAACCCTGTGCCCCCAGTGATGGACGAATGACTCTTATCTACACGATAAAATCGCTCGGTGACACGAGTGAGATGTGGCTCTGGTATTCCTGGGCCGTTGTCATCCACGCAGATTGATGTCTTGTGATCGCTCTGCTCTAGTTTCAAGGAGATTAACGACCCGTCAGGGCAATACCGCAAGGAGTTGCTGAGCAGGTTGGACAGGAGGGAGAAAATTTCATTTCTGTTTCCTGTGAGGACCCAATCCTCGGTAACCAAGACCTTGACGATGGTCTGGTTTTTCTTGAGATTTTTTTGTAGCGACGCTATTTGTTGCTGGACTTGTCCGACCAAATCAAAAAGATTGAAGGCTTCAATATCTGTGCTTGGCGAGGTCTCAAGCTGGGCCAGCGTTATGAGATCTTGGATGATGTTATCCATCCTGCGACCCTGCAATGCGGCGCTTTCGACCGCGTTCTTCGCGACACCCTCGACCAGTTGATTGTCAATCAACGTTTCCAAATAACCATTGATGACGGTAAGAGGTGTTTTTAGCTCATGAGAGACGTTAGCGATAAAGTCTGATCGCATTTCGTTGAGTCTTTTCAGTTGACTGATGTCTCTCACGAGTATTATGTATCCCTCAGACGGGCTATCTCCGAAATACAACTCGATTATTGATTGTTGTGTTGTGAAGTTATCAAGAATCAGTGGTTCGCTGAAATCGTTTTCCGCGACGTACTCTTTTAACGACGGTGATCTTAGCAGAGCAAAAAGATAGCTGTTGACGTCATCTGGTTGTCTCAGATTCAGTAATTCACCACCGACCTCATTCCACCAGGTCAGGTTCCATGTCGTGTCGGTGAGGACCAGTCCGACCCTGAGGCTGCTAAGCGCAAGCCGCAGATTATCGAACTCTCTGGCGACGGATGCTTTATCTTCTCTGGACTGATCCCGTTCGATTTCAACGCGCCGTATAATATCTACCCACAAATCAGAAGTTATCAAGGACTCGTTTTTTTGGTTGCTCTCCAGCCAGCGGTAGAAACTATTCCTTCTCCAAAGGGTCACTGCGAGGTAAGTACTAGAAACAAACAGGGCGGACAGGACGAAGTATCCAGTAACAACACCTAAGAAGATCGTAAGCAGCCCTAGCCAGGTGAGCTCAAGTATTGTGGTTGAGGTCGCGTTTCTCATTAGAGTCGCTTGCCTAATCTAAGTCACAAATCTGTAACATAACTGCAATAACCTTTTTTGTGTTTGTGATGAAAGGGTTTCCGTTTTGCCAAATTTGCCAACTTTTGACAAAGAACTAAGTTGGTTGTCATTTAACCATCGAGTCCTCCAGGAGGCGATGGATAAGTCAAATCCAATCATCGAGCGGGCCCACTTTCTCGGCTTTTATTCGAGCAATCTTGATGAATTTTATAGGGTTCGAGTATCCGATATTCGGAGAAAAGTAATGCTACATCGGGAGGTCGGTGTAGAGCCTGAGGCGCGCCGATTACTCAGACAGATCCAGCGGCGCACCGTTGAGTTAAATTTAGAATTTGAGTTTGCACATCAGGATATTATTAGGACCCTCGCGAAGCACGATATTTTTTTGGAGAGTGAAGAGCAGCTGACTGATGTTCACCGGGAGTGGCTCAAACGCTACTTCCACTCGAATATTCGTAAATTTGTTTGCCCTATCGTGATCTCAGATAAAGTAAATTTGGGGGAGGTTATCGCCGACGACGCGACGTACCTGGTGGCCGAGTTGCGAAAGGCTGATCATTACATTTATTCATTAATCGAGGTACCTACCGACCATCACGGGAGGTTTATCGAACTACCAAAAATAACTAAACGTAAAAAGCCTTTGGTCTTACTTGATAATGCGATTCGGGTTGGGCTGCCCGAAATTTTTGAAGGTTATTTTGATTTTGACGACGTTCAGGCTTGGTCGATGAAATTAACACGTGACGCCGAGTATGATTTGTCTGGTGAAATCGATGACAGCCTCATGGATCGACTATCATCGGGATTAAAACAGCGGCTCACTTCTGAGCCGACGCGGCTTGTCCACGACCGTGACATGCCAGACCGGGTTTTGGCCATGCTAAAACGTGAGTTGGGTATCGCAAGGATTGACGCGGTCATCCCTGGTGGTCGGTATCACAACATGAAGGACTTTTTGTCTTTTCCTTCGATTGGGCGAGCATCGTTACGGAATTCTGAGCTCCCGCCAATTCCATCTAAAGTTCTTGATGGCCAGAGGAACTATTTTTCCATTCTAAAAGATCAGGATGTTTTACTTCACTACCCGTACCACGATTTTTATCACCTAACAGAGTGGCTCCGTCAGGCTGCAACCGATCCGGCTGTAGAGTCGGTCAGGATTAGTCTTTACCGAGTGGCGAGCTCTTCCCTCATCATCAAATCCCTTTTGGATGCCGTAGCTAACGGGAAGGATGTTTCTGTTGTTGTTGAGCTGCAGGCGCGTTTCGATGAGGAGGCAAACATTCAATGGTCCAAGGTGCTAACAGATGCAGGCGTGAGGGTCACTTTTGGTATTGCTAATTTGAAGGTGCACTCGAAGCTCTGTCTGATTACACGACGTGAGGATGGTCAGCGAGTCAGATATGCTCATATTGGAACTGGTAATTTCAACGAAAAAACTGCCCAAACGTATACAGATTTTAGTTTACTGACTGCCAGGCCGGAAATTACTGCGGAGGTTCGTCAGGTCTTTTCATTTTTTAATGCCCCATACCGTAACTTTGTGTTCCGTCATTTGTGGGTCAGTCCAGTGAATCAACGCAAAAAGATTATTCAACAAATTGATAGGGAGATTGGGCTAGCCGATTCTGGCAAGAGTGCCAAGATAACTCTGAAGGTCAATAATTTGGCGGATGATGATCTAATCACCAAACTATATGAGGCGAGCAGAGCCGGTGTCGTCGTAGACGCATGCGTGAGAGGCGTGTGTTCCCTGATTCCTGGTGTGCCTGGTATGAGCGACAGGATCAGAGTTATCAGTATTGTGGACAGGTTTTTGGAGCATCCTCGGGTTATGATTTTTCACAATGATGGTGATCCTGATGTCTACATAAGTTCGGCTGATTGGATGACGCGAAATATGGATAACCGGGTAGAGGTGACTGCTCCAATTTATGACAATAATCTCAAAAAAATTATCATTGATCTTATGGATTTGCAGTTCAAAGACACCGTGAAGGCTCGACTTATTGATGAGGATCAATCGAATCAGTATGTAGGTCGGGGCAACCGAAGGAAGGTCCGGTGCCAGATTAATACCTATGAATATATAAAGAACTTTGAGAGCGTCTGATTTGCAGGGTCAGTCAGTAGAGCGGCTGGTTGCTGCCGTAGATCTAGGATCAAATAGCTTCCATATGACTATCGCTAGGCTGACGCCGTCTGGGCTCCAGGTCCTGGTCCGTGATCGTGAGCGAGTGAGGTTAGCCTCGGGACTCAACCGCAAAGGCGTCTTGGGTAACAAATCAATTCAGAGGGGAATTGAGACGCTCAAGCGGTTCGATGGTCGCCTGTCGGGTGTTGCGACCGAGGATATCCGGGTTGTGGCGACGCATACACTTCGTGAAGCTAAAAACGCTCATGAGTTTCTCGACTTAGCCTCCGAACACTTCCGAGCACAAATTAATGTAATTTCTGGTCCTGAGGAGGCTCGCTTAATTTTTCAGGCGGTGGCACACAGTCAATCCACAGAGGGTCGAGTTTTGGTTTTTGATCTTGGGGGTGGATCAACTGAGTTCGCTGTTGGTGTTAATTTTGAGACTGAGTTTTTGTCGTCCAGAACCTTGGGTTGCGTGACATTCACAAAACGGTTCATGAAAAAATTGGACCGTGAGAGTTTTGCTGAGATCGAGTTAAACACGCGGAAAGTAATTGAACCCATCGTCTCTCGAATTCGAGACTTAGGAGCAGAAAAAATATTTGCGACCTCTGGCTCAGCAAAAAGTGTGAGTGCTTTGGGGAATTATCTGGGTCATGGTCCGATTATCACGCCAGAGTCGTTGGAATCGTGTAAAAGTTTTGTCTTGATCGATATGAACCGACGTATCGCCAACATTCCTGACGTGAGCCCGGAGAGGATGCAGATCCTCCCAGCTGGTATTGGCATCATCTCCGCAATTGTAGACGAGCTCAGGTTATCCAAAATTGAATTTTGCGATGCAGCGCTCCGGGAGGGGGTTTTGTATGAAATGGACGACCGCTTGAAGTCATCCGATATAAGAGAGAGAACCGCGCTCGACATGATGAAAAAGTATAGCGTGGACATTGACCACGCTGGTCGTGTTCGAGATACCGCAATTCGAATATTTTCTGCCGCTGCACCGGTCTGGGGTTTAGGAGTTTTGGATTACCAAATGATAGTTTGGGCATCTATGCTTCATGAGATAGGACTACATGTAAGTTATTCGGCGTATCAGCGACATGGTTCGTATATTGTTGTTAACACGCCATTGCCGGGGTTTAGTCGAGAAGAGCAAGCGGTTTTAGCAACGCTTATTCTTAATCACCGTAAAAGGTTCGATCTATCATCGTTACCGAAGCCCCGATACTGGTCGAAAAAGCGATTAATGAGACTCATTAGAATTCTTCGGATAGCACATGTCATGCACGTTGCACGAGATCTGGGTGCTCCGAAGTTTAGTGTCTCGGTTGAGGGCGGTGCAGTAAGTCTTGAATTTGATAAAGAGATATTCCGGAGCTGTGGGGTTATGTTGTTGGATCTCGAGGAGGAGTCCCGCAGGCAGAGCGAGGAGGGGTACTCGCTAGTCATCGCACCTGTGTCCTAGATAGACTAGGCTTCCGCGATCGTGGAGGTAAACCGGTAACCTGTTCCTCTAACAGTTTGAATGAAGTCTTCAAGCTCTGCGCCAAGGGTCTTACGTAATCGTCGGATATGCACGTCGACAGTCCGTTCTTCGACATAAACATCCCCTCCCCATACACGATCAAGCAATTGGGTCCGAGAAAAGGCCCGATTTGGGTTTGTCATGAATAGCTGTAGCAAGCGGTACTCGATAGGGCTGAGTGCCAGAAGACGGTCTGACGCTGTCACTCTCTGGCCGACAGGATCAAGCCGTAAATTTCCGAACTCGACAGGTTCTTCGATACCTAGCGGTGTTGTCCTTCTCAAGATTGCCTTGAGCCGTGCGACAAGCTCCCGAGGAGAGAATGGCTTCGTAATGTAGTCGTCCGCGACCCCCAACCCTGTGATTTTGGCTTCTTCCTCTCCGCGAGCAGTGAGGAGTATCAAGGGAATGTTCGCTGTGTCTGCGTTTCTACGAAGCCGTCTACATAACTCAAGCCCCGACACTTGGGGCATCATCCAATCGACCAGCATCAGGTCAGGCAGGCGTGACGCTAAGTGTTCGAGGGCGCTGGAGGCATTTTCTGCTTGGATTGTTTCAAAACCGGCCATTTCCAGCGCAACAGCAAGCATCTCACGAATCGACGACTCGTCATCTACGATCAGAACTGTCCGAAGCGGTTGTTGACTCATTTTATTCCCAAAAAAACCACACTTCATCTTTATTAAACTGGTGAAATGTTACATAAGTATGACGTACGTAACAAAATTGACATAAATACATTGAGGGTAAATGACAGGCACTTTTTTGAAAATGGCGGGGTGAGGATGCTGCCTCTGCGAATGGTGATCACAGGGACACAAGGCTACCAGCATAGAAAGCTACGAAGGAGCCTATTAATGCGGCAATTACAACATCGGTCGGGTAATGAAGTCCTAGGATAATCCTGGACAGCATAATCATCACTGTCACCGGGATCAGAACTGACCCGAGGAGCGGGAGCACTGGCAAGATAAGTAGTGTGACTGTCACCGCATGGAGTGTGTGACCGCTGGGAAAACTATAATTATCCAGAGGTCGCTCTTTGGGAGTAATAGCCTCCCACGTCATGCAGGGTCTTTTTCTTACCGTCTGTTCTTTTACTAGCTTATAGAGCCCGAGATTAACGAGGCTTGCTCCGATTAGCACGACCGGTAAATTGCCAGCATCAGGTCTGAACAGTCCGATTGTGATAAATAACAGAACCCAGGCGGCTCCATCTCCTAGTTTGGAAAAGAATGCAAATATCCTTTGGATTGAGGGCACATCGGCTAGAGCATTGGCGGTGGCGCACAATGGCTTTTCAGCGCGATCAAGGTAGAAAAAAAACTTACTCATACCAGAACAGTGCATGAAGCGATCCATTACCGACTTAAGACAACGATACTCAGCTCAAATGACAGTTCTGGGTCAGCCTGATGAATTTTTTGTTACGAGGTCTTTTCTAGTTAATTAGTCTCGATAGGTCTCAGCTGAGAGATAAATTGAGCAGTGCAGTTTTCCCACGAGAACTTCTCTGCAAACTTGCGGCACGCCTCTCGATCTATTTTGAGTGCCTCATTGATTGCATGATTCAGATCCTCTGAAACCCACCCGTTGTGGCCATTTTCTATGAGATCGAGCGGCCCCGGCGCGGGATAGGCCGCGACCGGGACCCCCGACGCAAGTGCCTCAAGAATTACCAGTCCGAACGTATCTGTGCGGGAAGGGAACACAAAGCAATCGGCTTGTCGGACCTCTAGAGCTAGCTCTGGCCCATGTTTATATCCCACAAACTCAACCTCAGGATATTTCTCGATGAGCGGCTTGAGTTCGGGACCCCCTCCAACGACACGTTTAGTACCAACGCAATCTAGTTCTAAAAAGGCGCCTATATTTTTTTCGGGCGCCACTCGTCCTGCATAAAGAAGGATTGGCGGCTTTGATCGTTGATGTTGACTGTCGTTTGTGAATAATTCGAGGTCGACTCCCCGAGACCAACGACCGATGTTTTTAAACCCACGGGATAACAACTCATTCTCCATAGACTGTGTTGCGACTAGCATCCGGTGAGCCGGTCCGTGGAACCATCGTAAAAAGGCGTACGACCAACTGATTGGAATTGGCGCGCGTAACCGGACGTACTCCGGGAAACGGGTATGGTAACTGGTGGTGAACGGGAATCGATGAGCTCTGCACCACCGCCTCGCCGCGAGGCCCAGAGGCCCTTCGGTTGCGATGTGGACGGCATCAGGTTGGAGGCCAGATAGGCGCCTGCCGACTGATTTGCAGGCAAATAGTGCTAGTCTTATTTCGGGGTAGGTCGGGCAAGGGACAGACCGATAACCGTCCGGACTGATGACGGTCACTTGGTATCCTTCCTTTTCAAGCTCCGCTTTCGTTGTCGATAGGGTACGTACGACGCCATTGACTTGGGGAAACCAAGCGTCCGTTATAATCACTACTGATCTCATTGCTGGCATCCTGAATCCGGTTGAGATCACAGTTATATGATCAAACTATTGCGATTTGATGACACGGATCTGTGCATAAACGTCTGTGACCACCGCTAGTTTTGTCATTAAACCTTCATCGATCGTTCACAAGTTCGTTATTTGCATCATTTAGCTTGACCAGATTATTCCGAACGGAGACGGCCATGTCTAATGCCGAACTTGCTAACGCTCAGGGCTTCTCAGTCCGACTTGCCTCTACGGAGTCCGAGGTCGCAGAGACGCAGCGCTTGCGCTATGACGTATTCGCCCGAGAGATGGGTGCGCAGGTGCGTGAAGAAAAGGAAGGGATCGAATCGGATCGCTACGATGCCCATTGCGATCATCTGTTTGTTGAAGAACTCAGCACCGGAAGAGTTGTTGCCTCGACCCGATTATTGAAACGTTCTAGCGCCCTTAGTCTCGGTGGGTTTTATACAGAGTCTGAGTTTTCGGCTCCTTTTGTTAGAGCTCTTGACGGTGAGGTTGTCGAAATCGGTCGAACATGTGTCCACGTTGATTACAGGTCTGGTGGCGGCATCATGCTGCTGTGGAGCGGGATTGCGCAACTAATGACGCGCTGGGAAATCGACTACTTGTTGGGGTGCGCCAGCGTCCCGTGCAGAGACCACGGTCAACTCATACGGACCTTGATGGCAGGTCCGCTGGCCGCGCACCTGAGTCCGGAGAATTTACGAGCAGAGCCTCGAGTCCCCGTAGCACAGGACTCGGTGCCAGTGGTTGATGGTGCAATCATGCCGCCGCTCTTGAAGGCCTATCTGCGTTTAGGAGCCTGGGTGTGTGGTGAGCCGAGTTATGACGAGGAGTTCGGCGTCGCGGATGTGATGATCCTCTTGGATATGCGTCGACTAAACCAGCGTTATTTTAAACATTTCCTCGGGCGCGATTCGATTTCTCGTAATCAGCCTGATCGGTCGACTGAGGTGGCCCGTATAGCATGAAAGTTTTTTATATTTTGTGCCATATGGTCTCGGGGCTTTTTAGCCTGAGGAAGCTTTCAACTGAGGCTGATCCAAGAACGCTACGGCGTAAAATTCAATTGTGGCATCAGAAGACGATGACGCTTCTGGAGATTGGCAGCATCTTGTCGGGCGAAATCCCCAAAGGACCTTGTCTAATCGTCTCAAATCACTTGTCGTGGGTCGATATTTTATTGATTGGGTCATTCGAGGATGTGCGGTTCGTTGCAAAGGCGGAGGTTGCCAAATGGCCGATAGTTGGCAAATTAGCGTCGGGGGCTGGGACCCTCTTCGTTCGGCGAGGAGACCGCCACTCGGCTGAGCGGGCCGTCGCGGACATAGCATCCGAGTTGACATGCGGGCATCGGGTCGTAATTTTTCCCGAAGGTACCACGACCCGTGGGCCCATGCCGATCAAGTTTAGAAGCCGACTCTTTCAGGCCGCTCGTCAGGCGGGTGTGCCGATTGTGCCGATCGCATTGAGTTACCACGGTGCCGGAAACGCATCGGTCTCTTACGCTGATGATGACCAATTTATCTCGCACCTGTTTCGTATCTGTGGGGCGCCTTTTATCTGCGGCAGAATGTCCGTCGGAAAACCGTTATCCCCCCACGAACCAGCGACCACCATTGCAAAAATGGCCCAGTTTTGTGTCGAACGAATGCTGGAAGCCACGGTATATCTTGGCAACACAAACGCTTCCAATCTTGAGGCGCAAACGATTCAAGCTTCACCCGAAAGAGACATGCGTACCTATAAATCTACGTTAACCGGTGACTTGTTGTGATGAGAAGTTACTAAATGGGAAAACCCGGATATACAGGCATCACCCGAGTAGTTAAGGCGGCTGGGTATTCCATGCGCGGGTTCATGGCGGCCTGGAGGTACGAGTCTGCGTTCAGGCAGGAACTGGCTTTGGCCGCGCTGATGCTTCCCGTTGCCTTTTGGGTAGGCCGCACCGCGGTCGAAGTCATATTGTTGATGAGCTGCATTCTACTCGTCCTGATAGTTGAATTATTGAATTCAGGAATTGAGGCCGTCGTTGACCGGATCAGTGACGAGCATCACCAATTGTCGGGTAGAGCCAAGGATCTTGGTTCGTCCGCCGTATTTCTCAGTCTGATGCTTACTATGGCAGCCTGGGGGATCGTCTTGGCCGATCGATTTT
>JBMZTF010000016.1:0-15753 GCA_049623565.1 Litorivicinaceae bacterium | reverse complement strand
GCCCGTCAGTGTCCTCTGCTGAAACACCAGCTGAATCTCAAACTGAGCCCGCCGAGGGCGAAGCCCCTGTCAATATATCCGCGGATCGCCGGAGCTATTACTAACCCAGGGAATCGAAGTACACTGTGTGCTTTGACGCTAGAGGTTGGTCTGTGTCTCAAACAATCGAAGTTAATGTGTGTCAAGGCATCCTGTGTGCTGACTTTAATGAGGGCCGTCTCATAATCGACACCGGTTCACCAGTCTCGTTGGGTCCAGACTTTATGGTCCGTGTTTTGGGATCTGCGGTGCAATTGAACTCGAGTTTCGGGAGCTACGCATGGTCTGATATCCAAGAAAGCCTTCCATTCGATGCGGTCGGTTTAATCGGGGTAGATGCCTTCGCTGATGCGGTGCTCGGATTTGATATTGCGAATAACACCATCGCGAGGCTCGAGTCGTTAAATCACGGTAACCCATCCGCGTTTGT
Source organism: Litorivicinaceae bacterium (assembly GCA_049623565.1). Taxonomy (GTDB): domain Bacteria; phylum Pseudomonadota; class Gammaproteobacteria; order Pseudomonadales; family Litorivicinaceae; genus HIMB30. The sequence goes on along the minus strand of JBMZTF010000016.1, from coordinate 15,284 downwards.
TATGGGATCACCCGTGATCGATTGCCAGATCGGTGAGGATAAACTGCGGTGTGTCTTAGACACCGGTGCGGGCCTGTCATACCTCAAACAACATGAAGTAGCCGAGCTGGGTCAGTCTCTTGGAAAGCAAACGGATTTTCACCCGATGCTTGGCCAGTTTGAAGTTGAGACAGTGGCCTGCTCACTGATCTTGGGCGAGCAGTTGATCACCGAGGTCTTTGGACTGGCGACTGGTGATCTGCGTACGCTCATGGATAAAGCCCAGATTGACGGCATTCTAGGCACTAGCTTTTTTGGGCAGGGTGTTATTGAAATAGACTTCGCAAACGAGGTCATCGGTCTGTCAGTGGACTGAGCTAGATCAATTCTAGACGGTTGAAACCGCCTTGAATGTGCCTGCTCATCAACAAGCCCGCTAGTTCTCCGTCACCCGTCCGTAACGCTTTTAAGAGCTGTTCATGCTCCTCTATCGATGACCGGATATTCGCCTCATCGACTAGCCCTCGACTCCTGAACAACAGGGACTCTCGCATCACGTGATCGATCAGGGTTGCAAGTCTCGGTGCGGCAGCAATTTCATGGATGAAAGTGTGGAATGCGATGTTTAGGTCGAAATAATCAGAGAATTCGGCGTTTGCGGCCGTCGTCTTCATTTTTAGATGAAGCTCTTCTAGGGTCTTGTACTGGGCATTGGTGATTCGCTCCGAAGCAAGAGACGCGGCGCGAGCCTCTAACATCTCCCGAATCTCGAAGATTTCTCTGACCTCCGAGAGCTCTAGTTGCCGTACCACTATTTGTCGGGCACTTATCTGCTCGAGTAGCCCAACCGAGACCAGTTCACGGATCGCCTCTCTGACCGGAGCTCGAGACATTCCCAGCCGCTCAGCGAGATCTCGCTCAGTAATCTTTGCGCCGGCCGCAAGAGAACCCTTAAGGATAAGTTCTTCTGTCTTTCTTCGGGCTCTGTTGCTCAGTGACTCAGACATTGGTCTCATTCTTATTATTGATTTTGGTATACCTTATAACTATTTTTTAGCAATTGGCCATAAATTTTTTGATTGAATACAAATTTTGGTATTGCAAAATATTCTCGGGCGCATGTATAACTACGTCATATTTCGGTGTCTTCTGGGACCACGGTTCCGAATCATCAGAAGTATCGGTTCAATAAAAATAAAGAGGACTAAAGCATGTTGAAAAAAATAGTAGCGGCCGCTCTCGGCCTCACGTTGGTGGCTGGCCCAGTTCAAGCTGCCGATAAGATGAGAATATCTCTCCAGTTACCGCTCAAAAGCCACCTAGGTCAGAATCTCCTTGTTTTTGAGAAAGAGGTAGAGGCTCGGACCAAGGGCGCCATTGATGTGGAAATCTACGATAGTGCGCAGCTGTATAAAGATAAGGAAGTACCTGCGGCGGTAGGCTCCGGAGCCATCGAGGCCGGCGTTGCTTCGCTAACTAGATACGTCGGTGATGCCCCTGTGGTCGACGTGTTCTACATGCCTTTTTTGCTGAACTCAGAGGCGAAAGTACGAGCGGCGGTTGCTGAGGGTAGCGTCATAAGAACAACTATTGAAAAGGAAGTTGCAAAGACAGGTGGTGAGATACTTTACTGGCAGGCCTACGGTGGCGCAGTTCTGCTGTCAAAGGGAGGCCCCATAAGAACCCCGGCAGATATGAAGGGTAAGAAGGCACGTGTTTTTGGAAAAACACTCGGTGATTTCGTGACAGCAGCAGGTGGTGCACCGACCTTGATTTCTGGGTCAGAGCAATATCTTGCATATCAACGCGGTACTGTGGATATCGGTATGACCGGTGTATCTGGTGTCAAGTCGCGCAAGCTTTGGGAAGTCATGGACACGATTACGGTGACCAACCACGCGGATATTGAGTTCGTTGTTGTAGTTAATACAAAGTGGTGGAACGGACTATCAAAGGCAACCCAGGGACATATCCGGGCTGCGGCCAAGGTAGCACAGGAGAGTGTCCGTGACGCGATGACTCAAATTGAGGCAGACGCATATGCTGCGGCTAAGGCAAACGGAATGAAAGTGGTTAAGCTTTCAGACAAAGAGCTTGATGCGTGGAAGGCTGTCTCAAAGCCAGTGTATGACTCTTACCTCAAAGCGACAGGTGATCTGGGCAAGAAGATATTAGACGCGGCAAGTAACTAAGTTTTGTGTCTCATTGCGGCCCTCTTTTGAGGGCCGCCTTCAGGTCGGTAACGTTTATCATGCGTTTGATTAATCGAATTTCAGTTTTGGCTGGATTGTTCGGGGCGACGCTCATGGCTATGACCGGGGCGTTTCTTACGTACGAGGTTGTGGCTCGATATTTCTTTATAAAACCCACGACGTGGGCTGCCGAAATAAGTCAGCTGTGCCTGATCTGGGGATGTTTGCTGGCGATGGCGTGGGTGTTGACTCTTCGCCAACATATTACTGTAAACGCCCTCACGAGTTTATTGCCGCGGACAGTTCAGAAATTATGTGTGGCCCTCTCACTGCTTGCTATTCTGGTTTTTTCATTGGTGGTAGTCGTTTGGGGTTGGGACATTTTTTACGAGAGTTGGGTTCGTGGCAGAACCACCGGGTCGCTCTTAGATCTGCCCAGTTGGGTCGCTGAGCTTCCTGTTCCCATGGGATTCTCGTTGCTGTCTGCCCAGGCTATTTGTGAACTCATCACTTTGTGGGGGAACGAGACCGTTAGCCTTGGGAGCAGTCACGAATGACAATTCTCCTGATCATAATCTGTTTATTTAGCCTCCTGCTTGTGGGTGTGCCGGTTGCGTTTGCTCTCGGCGGAATCGGTCTCGGCATGTTATTTTTTGGTGGCTTCTCTCCTCTGATGGCGCCACAGGCGATCCTATCAACGCTAGACGGCTTTATATTGTTAGCCGTTCCACTGTTCCTTTTGATGTCAAATGTGCTGCTGAAGGGTGGGGTGGGGCGAGATTTATTTAGCGCAGTACAAGCCTGGGTTGGCCATTGGCCAGGCGGGCTGGCTGTTGCAACAATTCTGAGTTGCGGTCTTTTCGCCGCTATCTCGGGCTCTTCGGTGGCTACAGCCGCAACCATTGGCACTGTTGCGATCCCTGAGATGGTTAACCGCGGATACGACCGACGGTTTGTTTACGGGTTGCTTGCTGCCGGTGGGACTCTGGGTATCTTGATACCGCCATCGATCCCGATGATCGTGTTTGGTTTCGTCGCTGAGGAGTCCGTGATCGCGCTTTTCTTGGCGGGGATCGGGCCAGGCCTCCTTTTGGTTGCTTTTTTTGTTGGTTTTTCCATGGTCTACGCCAGGTTCTCGGGTCAGTATAAACAGATGCCCAAGGCTTCATGGTTGGAACGGAAGGAATCCACCAAAAGGGCATTACCCTCGGTTGCTTTGGCGGCACTGATTGTGGGTGGCCTCTATTCGGGGGCCTTTACGCCGACCGAGGCATCTGCTGTCGGATTTGTTGCGGCGATCCTGATCACTGCATTTTGGCTCCGTCGGTTGACATGGGAAGGCTTCTGGAAGGCGGTAAAAGAAAGCGCCGTTACCACCACCGCGATTCTGATTATCATCGCCGCAGCAAAGGTTTTTGGTAAGGCACTGGCGCTGTATCGAGTTCCACAAGATATTTCTGCGTTTATCGCGATGAATATTGATGGTCCCATCATTTTTATTTTGATCGTATCGGCTGTGCTGCTGGTGATGGGTTTGGTGTTCGAGACGTTGTCCATGATTCTTATCATGACGCCTGTCTTGCTACCGGCGGCGATGGGTCTTGGGTTTGATCCGATCTGGTTCGGAATTTATATGGTCATTATGGTCGAGTGTGCCCTAATAACACCCCCGGTTGGTTTAAATCTATATGTAATCCAATCGGTCGCAAAAGTTTCATTAGGCGAGGTCGCCTCTGGCGTTTGGCCATTCCTGATCATGATGCTGATATGTGTTTTTGTGCTCTTTATTTGGCCCGATCTGGCCCTGTATATTCCATTTAAGTGGTAAACGTATGGGTGATCGAAACGGACTCCGCAAACTACTGGCCGAAAATAAATGTCACCTCATGCCGTGTTGCTTTGACGCATTGTCAGCCAAGCTGATCGAGCAGGAGTGTTATCCACTTACATTTATGTCCGGATTTGCAGCGTCCGCGACAAGGTTAGGAGCGCCCGATCTAGGTTTGATGAGCTATGGTGAGGTGGTTGACCATGTTCGGTGTATAGCTTCCGCGATCAATATTCCTGTCATCGCGGATGGTGATACCGGGTACGGTAACGCGATGAATGTGCGAAGGACTGTGTTTGGGTTTGCTCATGCGGGCGCGGCCGCGGTCATGATAGAAGACCAGATAGCTCCCAAACGATGTGGTCACACCCCAGGAAAAGAAGTGGTAGCACGTGATGAGGCCTACGACAGGATTCGTGCTGCGGTAGATGCTAGAAACGAGCTTATATCGGTGGGTGGCCCCGAAATTCTTATTCTCGCGAGGACCGACGCCCGTCACGAACATGGTCTCTCCGAGGCTATTGATCGGTCAGCCCAATTCGCGGAGTTGGGTGCTGATATTTTATTTGTTGAGGCTCCTCAAACTGAGGCTGAGATGGCTGAAATTTGCAGGTCGCTGCCGGGCCCGAAGATGGCAAATATCGTTGAGGGGGGACTGACTCCAGAACTCAGCATCGATGTCTTACACGAGATTGGGTACTCGCTCGCAGCGTACCCACTGACCCTGCTGGCCGCGGCGATGAAGGCCATGACTGACTCGCTTCGCGGGATGCGAGAGCAGCACTCTCTGCAATTGATGGACTTTACAGAATTGAGGGAGCGGGTTGGGTTCAACGACTACTATGAATTATCGGCACAGTACGCGTCATCACGTCGTGGGCCACGTTGAGGGGATTGTGAGGTGGGTAATACAAAAACAGGCCCATTAGAGGGCGTTCGTGTGATTGAGATGGGCTCTCTGATCGCCGGCCCCTATGCAGGCGCTGTACTCGCTCAGTTTGGCGCAGAAGTCATCAAGATTGAGCCCCCTCGAATCGGAGACCCGCTAAGAAAATGGCGAAAGATGGACGGAGATACCTCTCTGTGGTGGTACTCACAGAGTCGAAACAAGAAGTCGCTTGCGTTGAATCTCAAGGACCCCGACGCGCAAGGGGTGTTGCGAGATCTTGTAAGAGAGGCCGATGTTTTGGTGGAGAACTTTAGACCCGGGACGCTAGAGAAGTGGAACCTTGGTTGGGATGTCCTCTCAGCAATCAATTCGAAGCTAGTGATGCTCCGCGTATCAGGCTACGGTCAGTCGGGTCCTTTCGCGGATAAGCCAGGTTTTGCAGCGATCGCGGAAGCGATTGGTGGGTTGCGGTATCTGATTGGATATCCCGATCGGGCGCCAGTCAGAACCGGAGTAAGTATTGGGGACACGCTGGCTTCCTTGTATGGAGTTATTGGCACAATGATGGCGCTTCGCCATACCGAGCAGACGGGTGAAGGGCAGGTAGTCGATGTATCGTTGATTGAGTCTGTGTTGGCGGTTACAGAGAGTTTAATCCCAGAGTATGGTGTCGACGGGACCGTTCGAGAGCGCACAGGCTCGAGTCTCCCAGGCATTGCGCCGTCGAATACTTACCTGACAAAGGATGGTCGTTATTTAGTACTCGCAGCTAATGGCGACAGTATTTTTCAGCGTCTAATGGTCGCCATTGACCGGTCTGATATCGCAAACGATGAGCGATTCAAGCATAACGATGGACGGGCCGCGGCCTCAGACGAGCTTGATGAAATTCTCGGTGGCTGGGCTGCCTCGGTCAGCCTGAGTCAGGCCCTAGATATTCTTGAACGGGCATCAGTTCCCGCGTCTGGAATTAATTCCGTCGCCGAAGTGTTTGAGGATGAGCAGTTTAAGGCTAGAGGCTCAATCGAACACTACGAGCTAAAATCGGGTCTCGATCTTTATATGCCAGCGGCTGTGCCGAGGCTTACGAAGACACCTGGGTCCACCCAATGGCTTGGCCCGAAGCTCGGTGAGCATAATAAGGAAATACTCGAGGCCCTGGGACTCAACGACGAGATGATCCAGAAGGTGTCAGGAGGCCAATGATGTATAGCCGAACCATGGATCAGATTCATATCCAAGAGGTCGGAATGCGCGACGGGTTGCAGAGTGCTGGCCAGTTTGTCGAGACTGAGGACAAGGTTAGATTGCTCAACAGTCTTTCGAAAACAGGTCTCTCGAAAATTGAAGTAACGTCGTTTGTGTCCCCAAAGGCTGTGCCCCTACTCGCGGATGCAGAAGCTGTGTTGACGGCTATCGATCGCCAGGTAGGGGTGAGTTACAGCGCACTGATTCCCAACATCAGGGGTCTCGATCGCGCATTATCTGTCGAGCTTGACGAGGTAAATGTTGTGATGTCTGTGAGCGAGGTTCACAACATAGCTAACTTACGGATGACCTGTGATGAGTCGCTCGCCCAATTTCATGAGATTTGTCGCAACCGTGGCAGTCTCAAAGTGAATGGGACGCTCGCGACAGCGTTTGGTTGTCCATTTACCGGGCCAGTAGAAGAATCTACGGTCTTGGACTGGGCAAAACGTTACCAGGACGTGGGCATCGATTCATTGACCCTCGCGGATACGATTGGTTCCGCTACCCCCAACCAGATTTTTGAACTCTGTAGTGCCATGGTTGAGGCGTTTCCAGGGGTCGAAATCACGCTACATCTTCATAACACGCGGGGGCTTGGGATTGCGAACGCATTATCGGGTGTCTCGGCCGGCATCCGGCGTCTGGATGCCTCGATCGGTGGCATTGGTGGTTGTCCATATGCGCCAGGCGCAACCGGCAATGTCTGTACTGAGGACCTTGTCCATGCATTGATTTTCGATGGTTATCAGTGTGCTGTTGATCTCGATCGACTGGTCGCGGTGAGTCATGATCTCGAGTCGGTGTTGTCGGAGCCTTTGCCGGGCCTCATTCGCCAAGCAGGATCTAAGCTGACTACGCATCCAATGTCTGATGATCTCAAATGTCGTCTAGGGCTCGTGTCCCAGTGAATCAATAGAAGTGACCATACCGCTTCTGTGTATCTCATCTGCGCTGGCTCGGTTAAGTTACTGCCGTAATCGTCGATAGTTAGTTGAGGCAAGTACGGAGCATCAAATGAATTTGGTACGTCACCATAAACAGACATTGTTTGCATTACTTTGCATTGGAGGGGCTCTGTCTTTTTGCACCTATGCTATTTTTGATTACGAGTCTGACCAGTGTTATTACCGAGAAATACGGGGTTTTCATGACGTCCTAGGCAAACAGGGGTGGTGTAGAATTTTTTAATTAGATCACCTTACAGGTCCCGTTCACGATCTTGGTTCCTGTGCCAGTGTCATGGCGGTGGTAGTAGAAGATTCCGTTTCGAAACATGCCGCCCTCGATCTCATTTCCAAATCGAAACGAAGTCTTCGATCCAAATCCTGTCATTGACAACTCACCCCTCGTTCGGACAGGGAATCCAGAGTTAATCTTCAGTTTGCCCTGCCCGTTGGCGGGAATTTCGAACTGGAACCCTCTTTTGCTGATCACATCCACGCAGCGATATGTCAGTGGTGCCGCGGCCTGAATGACCGACGTGAAGCTGATTAGGACAATGAGTGAGAATGCGTTGAGTGCTTGCTTCATCAAATTTCCGAACCGTCTATGTCTCTGGTGGATTGGTGATGATACCTCGATTTTGATTTCCAATCATGACCGAACGTTTTGTGGTTGTGCTGAGTATCAGACCAGGGCTAGCCTAGACCGTTAAGAAAGAATAATAGGATGTCTTAGTAGATGGATGATGAGTTGAAGGCACTAGAAAAGGAGGCTGACGAGCTTCGCCAAAATCTATGGATTTGGAAAGGTATTTCCTTTGTTCTGTTGGTTTTGTATCTGGCTGAATTAGGTGGATGGCTCTCACCGTGAAAACCATCGGTCTCCTGGGTGGGATGAGTTGGGAGAGTACGCAGACCTACTACTCGCTTTTAAATAGGGAGGTAAAAGCCCGTCTAGGTGGTTTGCATTCAGCGAAGGTCTTGTTGTTGAGTCTCGATTTTGCGGAGATCGAGCACCTACAATCTGTCGGCGATTGGTGCTCAGCGGCCGCTATTTTGAACGACGCAGCGAGGCAACTCGAGGCAGGTGGCGCAGACTGCTTTGCGATCTGCACTAACACTATGCACGAACTATATGATGAGGTATCAGGCGCCGTACAAATACCCTGTTTGCATATCGCTGACGCACTGGGTGAATTCGCCGCAAAGAATTCCTTACAGAATCTTGGATTACTTGGCACCAAATTCACTATGGAGCGCGACTTTTTTCGGGACCGTCTGTCTAAAAACCACGGTATCACCGTCAGTATTCCTGGCAAATTACAGCGGTGTGAGATTCATCGAATAATTTATGAAGAACTCTGCCTAGGAGATTTCAGTGATAAATCTCGAGACTATTTATTGGACGTGATTGGCCAACTGATCAAAGTAGATATTGAGGGAATTATTCTCGGATGCACGGAGATAGGTCTGTCAGTCCAGCAGGCTCATGTCCCGATCCCCGTGCTTGATACGACATCAATACACGCCCGATCTCTGGTTGACTTTGCAATTCATCACGAGTTCTAGCATTTACTTTAAGGAATACCATACTGTTGCCGAATTTGTTCAAACTTCGAATAAATTTGCCAATCTACGACTTTTTGGTATCCCAAAGAACTTGCACTTTGTTTTGGGTCAGGTAGGGTAGGATTTAATAAAAATAATTAACAAGGAGGTTTGACGATGTGTCAAATATTTGCCGGACAGGATCCAGAGAATTACTCATATGTCTCTCGCAGTATCCGACTAGATGGCCAGGTGACGAGTATTCGGCTCGAGGGTCTTTACTGGTCGATACTTGATGAGGTTGCCGAGTCGCAAGGTTTTACAACGCCAGGGTTTATCTCGAAGTTGCACCGTGAGGTCATGGACCTTCAGGGCGCGCCACAAAACTTCACCTCATTGCTACGCTCTGCGTGCCTAATACACATGGATAACCGACTGGCCACTCGCATGGAAGACTTGCGCCAACTGAAAGCCAGTTAAATTTTGGTAGACCAAAATTTACTCTATCTCGTTCATCGGGAGAGGATCTCGCTTCCAAATTTTTATCTAAAATATTGATTTATAATACTAATTTATTATCCCTATTTCTCTTTTGTAGTATTCCCCTACTACCCTTTGGTATCCCAATCGTCGCATATTAAGTGCAGGACTCGCGTCGCTCCACGCCGATAGGCTGGTTCGTCGTTGATTAACGGAAGCGATTTCTAAAATAACAACGAGGAAAGGTAGTAATGGAAACAATCACTTCATCGAAAGGGATCAGCCGTCGAGAGCTTCTCAAGCGGTGTATGGTCGTCGGTGCCGGCTTAGCGGTGGGTACTGGTTTTGTTGCGGGCAGTACCGCTGCCTGGGCAATGGAAACAAAACATGTCGCGCCAAGAGAGATGGCGACACTGATCCAGATGGCTCGCGATATTTATCCGCATGACCATGTAGCAGATCAGTATTACGCGGCAGCCGTGAAAGGCTTTGACTCTGCTGACTCGAAGGACAAGATCGCCGATGGCGTGTCTGCTCTTGATATCGCGGCTCAGGGTCGTGGATACGCGGACTATCTTTCTGTTCCTTGGGAGATTGAGCGAGTCGAAATCCTCCGCTCAATGGAACAAAGCTCCTTCTTCCAGACTATGCGTGGAAACCTCATTACGGGTCTCTACAACAACCAGGAAGTGTGGCCATTGTTCGGTTACGAAGGTGAATCCTACACGAAGGGTGGGTACATCAATCGTGGCTTTGATGACATCACGTGGATCTAATCATCGGAAGATTTGGAGAGAAAAATAATGAGTGCAAAATTTGATTTAAACGATGATGGTGTTGTTGTCGTTATTGGTTCCGGCGCCGGTGGTGGTGTCTTGTCTAATGAGCTCGCTCAAAAGGGTATCAAGGTTGTTTGCTTGGAAGCGGGTGGTCGTCACTTGCCGCAGGATTATCAAAATGATGAGTGGGGCAGCTTTGGCCAGATCAGCTGGCTGGATGCTCGGACAACCTCCGGTGACTGGCGTGTAGCCAAAGACTTCTCTGGATTACCCTCGTGGATCGTCAAGGCGGTAGGTGGGTCAACTGTGCATTGGGCCGGCGCTTCGCTTCGGTTTCAGGAGCATGAGTTTAAAACCAAAACAGTGTACGGCGACGTCCAGGGTTCCAGCCTACTCGACTGGCCGATCGGTCTCTCAGAGTTGGAGCCGTATTACGACAAGGCAGAAAAAAAGCTCGGAGTGACTCGGACAAATGGTATCCCTGGGTTGCCAGGAAACAACAACTTCAAAGTCTTTGAGGCCGGCGCAAAGAAGGTTGGCTACAAACAAGTCCATACCGGGAGAATGGCAATTAACAGTGAGCCACGTGATGGACGAACTAATTGCCAACAGGTTGGTTTCTGTTTCCAAGGTTGTAAGTTCGGCGCCAAGTGGTCCTCCGCCTACACAGATATTCCCCAGGGCGAGGCAACCGGTAACTTGGAGGTTCGCACCAACGCTCAGGCACTGAAAATCGAGCACGACAAGTCAGGTAAGGTGACCGGGGTGCTTTATGCGGACAAGGACGGTAAGCAGCAGCTGCAGAAAGCACGAATTGTGGCTGTGGCGGGTAACTCGATCGAGAGCCCACGCTTGCTGCTGAACTCGGCTTCGTCAATGTATCCTGACGGGTTGGCAAATAGTTCGGGGCAAGTTGGCCGGAACTATATGCGTCACGTAACCGCTTCAGTTTACGCGACCTTTGACAAGCCTGTTCGTTTCTGGCGAGGCACGACAATGGCAGGTATCGTCACCGATGAGTCGCGTCATGACCCGTCTCGTGGATTCGTTGGTGGTTATGAGCTAGAAACCCTCGCTCTTGGCCTGCCATTTATGGCTGCGTTCCTGGACCCAGGTGCTTGGGGAAGGGAATTCGCATCAGCGCTGGATTCGTATGAAAATATGGCTGGTATGTGGATCGTTGGCGAGGATATGCCACAGGAAACTAACCGGATCACGCTGAACCACGATGTCAAAGATCAGTACGGTCTGCCGGCTCCGAACGTTCACTTTGATGATCATCCAAATGATATCGCCATGCGAAATCATGCCTTTAAGCAGGGCGCGGCTATATATGACGCGGTGGGAGCAACCCGCACCTTCCCAACGCCTCCGTATCCATCGACCCATAACCTGGGAACGAATCGGATGTCGGCCAAGGCTCGAGATGGCGTGGTTAATAAGTGGGGTCAGACGCACGACGTTCCGAACCTATTTATATCCGACGGGTCACAGTTCACTACCGGTGCCGCGGAGAATCCAACCCTCACGATTGTTACGCTTGCTATCAGGCAAGCGGACTTCATCGCTAAGGAAATGGCTGCGAGAACCATCTAGGTATGTCTCGTTGATACGAAGCCCGGCGCACGTTTTGTGCACCGGGCTTTTTTATGAAGGAATTCAGGATGAACATCGATGTTGTTGCCACGGATTTAGGCTCACTTCCCGGTGGTGGTTTTGAGGAGGAGACGCCAATCTTTCGCTCAAGCCAGAGCTTGTTGGATTCCGACACCCGCAATGCCGACGGTTATCTCGATCTGAGCTTTGGTGACAAGCTTGCGTTCCAGGTTGATGGTGTGATCTCCGCAGAGGAAAGTGAGCGGCTGATAGCGTTCACTGAGGAACTTGGTTTTCGGGCCGCTGCGCCCGGTATCCAGACGCCGCCGGGTATGCGCCAGAATACGACTGTCCATTGGATGGTGCATCCCAAAGACGCAGAGACTTTATATGGTCGGATAGCTTCTTTTATCCCACCCGTCCTTGAGGGACGGGAGAACATGCAGGCGCTGAGCCATCGTTTTAACACGTACCGATATGTGGCCGGTCAACAGTTTAGACCGCATCTTGATGGTGACTGGCCGGGTTATTGTGTTAACCCTAAGACTCATCACTTAGAGTACTGGAAGACGGGACGTTCGATGTTGTCTATGTTGCTCTATCTCAATGGTCAAAAAGAGGGTGTCGAGGGTGGTGATACCTTGCTGCTGGAGGCAGGGAGGGTGGTAGAGAGAGTCATGCCGCGGCGTGGACGGGCATTATTCTTCAGGCATGGTATCCATCCCCTGTCAGTTCTTCACGCTGGTGATGTCCTAGGCGAGGGTACCCCGAAGTATGTGATACGAATCAATATAATGTATCACTCCGAGACTGTTGGGTAAGGATTAGACAACTCGCTAACAAACCGTCGAAGCTGCGGTGGTAGAGTATTTCCACAAGGTTATCCACAAAATTTTTGGACATCTCAATGTCAATATCCTGTGTCGCATGATGCTGTGACTCTCTGATTAGATAACAAACATACTTACGAGTAGATGATCCCTTACTTATTGTTTATATTGATGTTTTTTTGTTTTCGTCCAATTGACTTTACAGGTTAATTCTTCCTCTAAAAATTAGTCTAATGAATAAATTAACAGTGAGCGTTTTGTGTCCTCTAAGTTTTTGTTCAAATAATCTCCGTACCGGTTGGTCTGTGAGGGCGGTACATCTTCCTAAGTAGTATCTGCGTACTACCGTTGAGACTCAGAGGCCTCTCATAATCAAATTTTTACAGAAGTCTAGGATGCTTACAGAATGGATACAGCAGGATTTAAACTCAATCATTCGATGCTCAGGGTAAAGGATCCGAAGAAATCACTCGATTTCTATCAGAATACTTTGGGTGCGAGTCTGATCGAGACGTTTGTCTTCGATCACATGGGTTTCACTCTTTATTTTCTCGGTTTTGAGGCCGGTCTAGTTGACCAGATGCCCAAAGATCGCGCGGAGCGGATTCAATGGCTCGCAAATCAGTCAGGATTGTTGGAGTTGACTCACAACCATGGTACGGAATCCGACGAGTCTTTTGAGGGTTACCACAACGGCAACACTGAACCAAAAGGCTTCGGTCATATTTGTATCTCAGTGCCTGATGTCAACGCTGCCTGTGATCGGTTTGAGTCGATGGGAGTTGAGTTTGTCAAACGCCCCAACGACGGTTCAATGAAAGGTATCGCGTTTATTAAAGACCCAGATGGCTACTGGGTCGAGGTTTTTTCTCCGATGGATTTAACCAACGTTATTTTGGAACACACGTAAATAGTCGAGAGTCATGCGGACCGGTCAATCTCGGGTTCTGGATCGCATGCTCCGCTATGGTCTGATCTTGAATTACGTATAAGCCTCCCATACTCACTGGCTAAGACTGGGGAGGTTTGTGTGCGTCGAGTTTTGATTCTTGTTGACTCATTTTTGGCTCTCCTTTTCGTTCTATCGGCGATCGGTATCCTTATTGTCCTGTCCGGTTCAGCCATTGATTTAGATGTACTGATTTTTTTCGCCGTGCTGGGCGTTCCTTACGGACTCCTGCGGTTTGTAATCCTAGGTAACCCGTTACCTTTTACCGCATTACCCAAATCAGAGCGATCCGATACCTAGTGAGTGCAGAGATTTTGGTCAACGAATAAGCTTCGGTTCAGGTTCTGGTTCGGCCATTCCCGGTAGCTCATTGCGCCCATCACAACTTAATTATTTTTCGCGGAGACGGTTGTCATGGCCGGATTATTTAGTTTCGGTCTCCAAAGTGACATCGTTTCCCTTACAGGCTTTCTTTCGAGACTAAAGTATCGAACAGTTTCTCCGCAAAATCGTTAGGCAACTCTCTGCCTATTGCTTCGCAACGACTCTCCTCACAATAGGGCACTGATAGTTCTGTCAGAACACCGCTTGCAAGGTTGAGAACTTTGCCCCCGTCATTTGTGTGGAAGATACCCTTGAATCGTTCAACATCAATGCTCTGCAACATCAATCTTAGCTGGGCAAGATCAAAAAGAAATCGAGAATCGAATCGAAACCCTGAGCTCACAAATCCATTACCGGAGTTTGATGCGGCTAGGTAGCCTGATTCAGGAAAAGGAAGCTCATTCAACTGCATTTCAGCCGAGTGAAGATGGTCGTATGCTGGAGAACATGGCTCGATAAACCGTGACGGACTGTCCAGTAGATTCAAATCAAATATCCCGCGCTCCGAAAATATGACCTTCGTGGCTGGATCACATTTCTGACCAGCAAACGACAATAAACGCTCTTTGTCTCCGGATTCGTAGAGGTCGTATTTATTACCAACGATGATGTCAGCGCATTCGATTTGTTGGATAAATGTGTCGTTGTTGAGATACGGTTCTTGGTTGAGCATCCTGGCATCAACCAGTGTAATTACAGCATTTAGCCGGATTGTCTTTTGGTTGAATCCTGAGGAAAGGGTAGCGATAACCTCCTCAAGATGTCCGAGTCCGGTAGGCTCAATTAGTAAACGGTGGGGGCGAGCCCGTGACAGGAGCTGATTCAAGGCGATCTGCATCGGGAGCCCGTTTGTGCAACACATACATCCACCAGGAACTTCCCTTAGAAAAATTTCTTTTTGAGTACTCGTGCCGGATTCGATCAAACTAGCATCAACCCCTACCTCGCCAAACTCGTTGATCAAGACCGCCCAGCGCTCGTTCTTGGGTTTTTGGCTCAAAAGATTATGTATCGCAGTTGTTTTCCCCACACCCAAAAATCCAGAAACAATACTGGTGGGGACATTAACGATATTGTGTGTGGATGTGGTCATAGTGGAACTCTGTGAGCCTATCGCATTGATAGTTGTCTTAGGTGCTGATTGGTGCGGATCTTTCTTCCCCTAAATCTCCAACGTTTCTGGCTTAAGCAAATGTGCTATTTCAGACCACGTTATCCGCACAAGAACTGCAGAGTCCGTGGATCTCCATTGTAGATTTTTTGGGTACTAACCCTGCTGTCTTGGCCACTGAACGAATCTGCGACTCAAGGTCGTCATCAATAATTTCAGAGACCTGGTCACATCCGTCACAGATAGCAAATCCCGCGATCTGATGAGCGCAATCACTGTGCTGGCAGGCGACAAAACTGTTTATGCTCTCTAATTTATGAATCAGGCCAACTGCTAGCAATTTTTCCAGCGCCCTATAGATTTGCGGGGGGGCCTTTAATCCGTGTTCTTTTAATCGGTCGAGCAGTGAGTATGCTGTGAGGGGCTTTGGAGCCGATGTCAGCGTGTTAAGAACCAGTATCTGATTTTTAGTAAGTGATTTGCTCATGGCGATGCCTTGGTACTATTGTTATTCCAATATTTTCCCT
>JBMZTF010000015.1:0-16800 GCA_049623565.1 Litorivicinaceae bacterium | reverse complement strand
CATCTAATGATTGGTTATGCGACCGAAATTGATCTTGATGCGGCAAATCGTCTTCTCCTTCCTACGATGCATCGAGATCATGCTGAACTTGACAAACGATTAATTCTGGTCGGCCAAGGTCAGAAGTTTGAGATTTGGAGTGAGGCGCGCTGGACTTCGATGACAGAGGCATATCTCAACGAAACCGTTGATGAAGATCGCTCTGTTGAATTGATTAATTTGTCGTTGTAGAGGATGGCACGATGAGTCACATACCGGTGCTACTTCACGAAGCGCTGGACGCCCTCTGTATTCGGAGCGATGGGATCTATCTCGATTGTACATTTGGTCGCGGAGGCCACTCCCGCGCTATTTTGGCTTCGCTTGATGAAGGTGGTCGATTGATCGGTTTTGATCGCGACCCATCAGCCGTCGCTGCTGCCCGAGATCTTGCTAAGAAAGATTCGCGATTTGAGATTGTTCATACGGCGTTCTCCGAGCTTGAGTCCGCGCTCGATTCTATTGCTATTGCTCGCGTACACGGCGTATTGATGGATTTGGGCGTATCGTCTCCTCAGCTAGATCAGGCGGAGCGTGGCTTTAGTTTCCAGATTGATGGCCCGCTTGATATGCGCATGGATCCTACTTCAGGTCAATCGGCTGCCGATTGGATTGCTCGCGCTGATACTGATGAGATTGCTGATGTTCTCTGGGTCCTCGGAGAAGAACGGTTTTCGCGCAGAATTGCGCGAGCGATCGCTGAGGCGCGTAAAGTTGAGCCAATCGTTACTACAGCTCAGTTGAGTAAGATCGTCAGCGATGCGCAGCCTAAGAAAGATCAGAACAAGCATCCAGCCACGCGCACGTTTCAGGCTATTCGGTTGCATATCAACGAAGAGCTCTCTGAAGTTGAGCAGGGCCTTGAGGCCGCTGTGAAACGGCTTGAAGTGGGAGGCCGATTGGCTGTGATCTCTTTCCATTCCTTGGAAGATCGTTTGGTGAAACGAGCGTTACGCGATGCTTCACGTCTTCCGCAGGGCGATCCGCGTATGCCCCTACCCGACAGTGTTACGAAGCCAAGGATGAGGCTTATGGGCAAGGCGATTAAGGCAAGCACTGGCGAGCTGAGGATGAATCCGCGGGCGCGAAGTGCGGTACTTCGGGTCGCTGAGAGGACGGAAGCTATCTGATGCAGTGGTTTCATCGCTCAGATATTTGGTTGTCGATTCTATTGGGAATTAGTGTCGTGATTACCTCGGTGTATATCATAGAGACTGCGTACCAGACACGCCAGCTGTATTCGTTATTACAAGAGCTTCGCTCCGAACGTGATCGGCTCACAATTGAGTGGGGTCGGTTAATGCTCGAGCGCGGCGCTGTATCTGCTGATATGCGAATAGATGCTATAGCTCGGTCCAGCCTATCTCTCGGACCGCCCCACAGCGCTGATCTGATGCTGATGGAGCGTCCAAATTGAGTGGGTTAAAACGTCAAGCATCAAGTCGTTGGAGGCTCTGGCTAGTTGGTTCTATTCTAGGTCTCTTAGTGCTGACAGTCTGCGTTCGGCTAGTTTGGTTGCATGTCTTGGAGACGCAACATCTTAAAGATATTGGCGATGAGATTACTATTCGCTATCAAAAAATTCCAGCTTATCGCGGAATGATCACTGATCGATTTGCGCAGCCGCTAGCAGTTTCAACTCCAGTGGCCGCAATTGCCGTCAGACCTGAGCGCCTTTCGGATTCCTCATGGCCTGAAAAGCTTGCATCATTGATGAATTCCGACGCTGAGGTCTTGCGCAATCGCGTAGCGCGGAGCTCTTCTCCATTTTTGTATTTGTCCCGGTACGTTACGCCAGAGCGGGCAACTCAGATTGAAACGCTTGGGCTTCAGGGCGTTGAAGTGGTGCGGCAGTTTCGTCGTTTCTATCCAGCTGGAGAGGTGACCGCTCACCTTGTTGGCTTTACGAATATTGAAGACAAAGGTCAGGAAGGTCTCGAGCTTTCTCATAACAAATGGCTGTCCGGACAGGATGGACTTCGTCACGTGTTAAGGAATCGTCGCGCAAACGTGGTTCGATATGTGAGTGCAGGTCAAGAGGTGCAGCAGGGTAAAGATCTTCGCATTTCGATTGATTTGCGTCTTCAGTATCTTACATATCGCGCACTCAAGGAATCAGTGGCGCGAGCACGGGCAGCTGGCGGCAGTGCGGTCCTTATAGATGCTTGGACTGGTGAGGTGTTGGCCTTAGCCGCGCAGCCTACTTTTAATCCTAACGATATGGCAACTCGAACGCCGGAGAGAGTCCGTAATCGACCAGTTACCGATCTTATAGAACCTGGTTCTCCGATTAAGCCATTCACAGTTGCGACAGCTTTAGATCTCGGTTTGGTCGAGCCAGACACGTTAATCGAAACATCGCCGGGTCGAATGCGGATACAAAGGCACGTTATCAGTGATATTAGAAATAATGGTGAGATCGATGTTAGTACGGTAATTGCTAAATCATCCAACGTAGGCGTCACTAAAATCGAAATGATGATGGAGCCTTCGGCGTTGAGGGATCGACTTGCATTGCTAGGCCTCGGTCGGCCTGTAGGAACCGGATTTCCTGGTGAAGAGGAGGGTTTTCTGCCGAGCTACGCGACCTGGCCAGATCTTGATCGTGCCGCTCTGTCATATGGTTATGGCTTGAACGTTACAACTATTCAGTTGGCTCAGGCTTATAGCGTTTTTGCGAATCGTGGAATTCTGCAGCCGCTGACCTTGTTAGCTGAGGGGGTGACACCAGAGGCTGTAAGGATCTTTAAAGAGGACACCGTTCAGAAAGTGTTGCCAATGCTTCAGGCGGTGACTGAAGAAGGTGGTACAGCGCGCCGGGCACAGTTGCCCATGCACCACGTTGGCGGTAAGACCGGGACAACGATGAAATATACCGATGGTTCTTACGCTAGTCGTCAGTATGTTTCGAGTTTCGTTGGTCTCGCGCCGATAGCAAATCCTCGCTTTGTAATGGCCATTTCGGTCGATGACCCGAGGTCTCAAGATTATTACGGTGGACAGATTGCGGCTCCTGTATTTGCAGATGTAATGGATGACGTGATGCGTATCTACAACATTCCCCCAGATAAGATCGATAGTGCGATGCTCGCGGGGAGTGTTAGGTGATGCGGTTAGGCCAGTTGCTCGCTGGCATTGACGTTCAAATCGAGCCAGCGTCAGGCGTTGATGTATTGGATCTCACACTTGACTCTCGCAAAGTGACTGATGGGACCCTTTTTGTTGCTATCGAGGGATCCTCCCAGCATGGAATGGACTACGCTGATGCCGCTATTTTGTCTGGCGCGTCCGCCATTATTTATGACGAATGGGATGGTGAAATCCCCGAGGTCATTCCAGCACTGCACGTGCCAGGATTGAGACACAAAGTTGGGCGCATAGCGCATTCGTTCTTTGGAAATCCGTGCATGCAGATGGATATCGTTGGGGTGACGGGGACCAATGGAAAAACTACGACTGTTCACCTAATCGCCCAGATTGCCGAAAGTTTGGGTTGTAAAGCCGCCTGTATTGGAACGCTCGGCGTCTCGATCGGCGCAGAAAAATTAATCGAGTCAGACCGAACCACTCCCGACGCTATCACGCTAGCATCAATTTTCGCCGAGCTCCGAGACCACGGTGTGAATTTCGTTGCGATGGAGGTGTCATCCCATGCTCTCGATCAGGGCCGAGTGGATGGAATTCCATTTTGTGTCGGTTTAATCACTAATTTGACTCGTGATCACTTGGATTATCATGGGACAATGGAGGCCTATGGCGCAGCTAAGAAGCGTCTATTTCAAGATTTCGATTTGAAGGCTGCCGTCTTCAATACAGACGATGCATTCTGTCGACGACTTTCGAAAACGGTTCCATCATCAACCGCCATTACTTACGGTAGTGGCGCAGAGCATATCGATATACAGCTAATACAGCCAACGGCGAGTGGATGCGATATTCGCGTATCGATTGGTGGTATTAGCCATGAACTGCAATTGAGCCTTCTTGGTGCATTTAACGCATCGAACTTGATAGCAGCGTTCGCGGCAATTTTTGCCTTGTTTCCCAGTGATATCGATCGGGCGCTTGCGGCGATACCAGGATTGCGCGCGGCTCCTGGGCGCATGGAGTGGTTCAGAGCGCCAAATTTTGCCACAGTTGTTGTTGACTACGCACACACTCCGGATGCACTCGAGAATGTAATTAAGACGTGCCAGGCCCACTGCCATGGCCAGGTCTGGTCGGTGTTTGGTTGCGGTGGCGATCGAGATGTTGGTAAGCGACCATTGATGGGTCGTGTGGCCTCAGAACTTTCTGACCATGTTGTTCTCACTTCAGACAACCCACGTTCTGAGTCGCCCCAGAATATCTTGAATGATATTCGTGCTGGCATGACAAAGAGTCCAATTCTGGAGGAACCGGATCGTTCTCGAGCGATTCGGTTTGCTATTGAAAATGCGGCTGTGAATGACTTGGTTTTGCTTGCCGGCAAGGGCCATGAAGATACGCAGGTTACCGGTCAAAAAACCTTTGTGTATTCCGATCGGGTCGAAGTGGCTCGATTGTTCGGATTGATGAGCTCGGAGGCACAGCATGCTTCCTAGTCCATTACATGACATAGCTTCGGTTTTAGACGGCGTAGTTGTTGGAAACCCAGTGATCTCAGGATTGACCATAGACAGCAGAGTAGTGGCCAAGGGTGACTTATTTGTTGCCTTGACGGCTCGGCGTGATGGACATAACTTTATCGCAAATGCGGCAGAAAACGGTGCATCTGCGGCCCTCGTGTCAAAGCCGACAACAATTCTACCGTCGATTTGTGTCAAAAATACCCAGCATGCAATAACTCAGCTTGCACACGCCATTCGTGATTCTTATACGGGTGAGGTATTTGCCTTGACTGGAAGCCAAGGCAAGACGAGCACTAGGGGGTTTTTGGCCTCGATTCTTACTCAAATGACGCAGCGATTTGGATCGAAGTCGATCCTCGTTACTCAGCAGAATCTCAACAATCATCTGGGTGTCCCACTGACAGTGGCTCGTCTTCGATCAAATCATCTGTATGCGTTGTTCGAACTGGGCGCATCAGCTGTCGGCGAAATTGATCATTTAGCAGCTATTGTTCGGCCGAAGGTCTCTGCACTCTTAAATGCACGCGCAGCTCACCTTGAAGGTTTCGGCTCGATTGGAGGCGTCGTTCAGGGTAAAGGTGAAATTATTGACCATACATCGCTAGACGGAACTGTCGTTCTAAATAGTGACGAGCCAGCGTTTGCTGAGTGGGTCAAACGGGCTGGCCCACGCAGTGTGTTTAGTGTCGGACGATACTCTGGCGATCTTATTTGGTCGAAAGTGTCCGATCAAGAGTTGCGGATACTGTTTGAGGATCGAGAAATCAAAGCGTCTTTGCCGACGCTTGGTCAGCATTTCATGGAAAATGCAGCATTTGCGTCTGCGATGGCGATCGCGGCTGGCGCAACTGATCAAGAAATTATTGATGGCCTTAAGGCTGCGTCTATTGAATCAGGTCGAATGACGCCGGTTCACTTGGGTAAAACATTATTAATTGACGACACCTACAATGCGAATCCCCAAGCAGTGCGGGCAGCCATCGATTGGTTGGCGACACGTCCTGGCACTCGAGTTCTTACAATGGGTGGTTTGAGCGAGCTCGGAGATTCGGCTGAAAGCGAAATGAAAGCACTAGGAGCCTATGCAAAATCGAAGGGTATCGATCGACTGATAGCGACTGGTAGCGGAAGCCCGATTGCTGATGGCTATGGTGAGGCTGCCGAGTATTTCGCAACCCACGATGAGGTGAGTGAATCTTTAATTGAAAGTGCTCTAGATGCTGACGTGATTCTGGTTAAAGGATCACGATCAGCGCAAATGGATCGAGTGGTTAATGCCCTTAAACGACAACGAGGGGTGCGTTAGTAATGTTGCTTTGGTTAGCTAATTATCTAAGCGTATTCGAGCCGAGCTTTGCTGTCTTCCAGTATTTGACTCTGCGCTCGATCTTGGGTGTTTTAACAGCCTTGATCACGGCACTGTTTATTGGTCCACGGATGATTCGTTCATTAGAGACGCGCCAGATAGGTCAGTCGGTCCGACGCGATGGGCCTGAATCACATCTCTCGAAGCAGGGAACGCCCACAATGGGAGGTGTGTTGATTCTCATCTGCATCACTGCTTCTACCCTTCTGTGGGGTGACCTAGCCAACGTATATGTGTGGATTACTCTGCTGGTCATGCTGGGGTTTGGTGTCATTGGCTGGGTTGATGATTGGAAGAAAGTCGTTCTGAAGAATTCAGAAGGCCTTCCGGCAAAGTCGAAATTCTTAGGACAATCAATAATTGGCTTGGTTGCTGCAGTGGTCCTCTTTCAGATTGCGAAGACACCATCGGAGACAACACTCTTAATCCCATTTTTCAAGGACGTTTTCATACCACTTGGGTATGGGTACATCATCCTGACCTATTTTGTGGTTGTTGGTACCTCGAATGCTGTCAATTTGACTGATGGTCTCGACGGTCTTGCGATTCTTCCCACCGTTTTGGTAGCCGGTGCTTTGGGTGTTTTTGCGTACCTCACGGGTAACGCAATTTTCTCGCAGTATCTCTTTATTCCGTTCATCCCGGGCACCGGTGAGTTGGTTGTATTTTTGGGTGCAATGGTTGGTGCAGGTCTCGGATTTCTGTGGTTTAACACGTACCCCGCGCAAGTATTTATGGGTGATGTCGGTGCGCTAGCGCTTGGGGCTGCCTTGGGTATTGTTGCCGTAATGGTTCGTCAAGAGCTCGTGCTTTTTATAATGGGTGGAATCTTCGTTTTGGAAACAGTCTCTGTGATGTTGCAGGTGGCCAGCTTCCGACTCACTGGTAAACGTCTCTTTCGAATGGCTCCGATCCACCACCATTTTGAGTTGAAAGGTTGGCCCGAGCCGCGCGTGATTGTTCGGTTTTGGATTATTTCTGTGATGTTAGTTCTGGTGGGTCTTGCGACCTTGAAGTTAAGGTAATCGATGTCTTTGATCGCAAGCAGTAAACGCCTAATTCTAGGGGCTGGACCTACCGGACAAGCTGTTGCGCGTCACTTTGAGGGCTTGGGAATTCAATTTGAAGTTGCTGACACTCGTCAATCTGATTATTTGAAAACTGTTTTTGAACGAGAATTTCCTGCTGTTAAGGCCTACTTTGGACCCTTGAAGACCGAGTATCTAGATCGATTTGAAGAGATTGTTGTCAGTCCTGGGGTAGCACCGACGACCGAAGGTTTGAGTCAGACCACCGCACAGCTAATTAGTGATATCCAGGTGTTCAGACGCGCTTGGCCAGAAAACCAACCACTGATTGCTATCACGGGTTCAAATGCAAAATCGACAGTGACTTCTCTGGTAGGGAATATCCTAAAAGCGGATGAACGCCATGTCCTTGTGGGAGGGAATTTAGGTCCGCAAGCGCTTGAATTATTGGCATATAGGACAGATGAATCGATCGCCGTTTTGGAGCTATCGAGCTTCCAGCTCGAGCGGACACGGAGTATTAAAGCAACCATTGCCACCTGTCTGAATATGTCTCCCGACCATCTGGATTGGCACGGGTCAATGATTGCCTACCATCAAGCAAAGCATCGTATTTTCGATGGTGTTGGAGCGATTGTAGTAAATGCTGACGATCCGTTATCACAACCCCTGGTTCCAGATCATACGCCGGCTATTAAGTTTGCCCTTCAGCACCCAGACTTCCAACGATTCGGTCTAATGGTGGTCGATGGAGAAGATTGGATCACTTTAGGGGCGGATCCATGGATGCCGGTCTCAGAATTACCGATGCCGGGTCAATACATGATCCAAAACGTCATGGCAGCCTTTGGAATTTGTTATTTAATGGGAGTTGATAAGGCGGTTGCTGTCGCTGCGACACGTCTGTTCACGGGTTTGCCACACCGTATGGTCGAACTCACTCCTGTCAATGGGGTGCGGTTCATTAACGACTCCAAGGGTACCAATGTCGGGGCATCTCAAACCGCGGTCTTAAGTGTTGAAACTGAAGGTCATTTGTATTTGCTTGCAGGTGGCGAAATTAAGGATGCTGATCTCGGCGACTGGACGACGACAATTAAGACGCATTGTCAGCATGTTTTTGCTTTTGGACGTGATCGACAACGGATCGTTGACACTCTGGGCGACCAAGTCACGGCTATTGAAACACTCGATCAGGCATTTGAGCTGGCGATTCAATATGCAGTTAAAGGTGACGTTGTTTTGTTGAGCCCAGCCTGCGCGAGCTTTGATCAATTTACAAACTACCAGGCACGCGGCGAGTATTTCGAAAAATTGGTGGGGGCTCATTATGAAGTTTGAGGTCCGCCGTTCTGATTTTGTGCCCTTAGGTTCTCCAGATATTCATTTTATTCTCGCAGCCTGTGCGCTTGCCTGTCTCGGGTTCGTGATGGTCGCATCAAGTTCGGTTGAAGTTGCTTCGGATCGTTTCGGTCAACCATTTAGTTTCGCGATTAAACATGCTTTCTTTCTTACTATTGCGGCGGCGGGAGGTACTGTCGCCTATTTGATACCAACACGCTGGTGGTACCGTTACGCTACTCATTTCTTGCTGTTCTCAATGGCGCTTCTCGCCATTATTCTGATTCCCGGTGTTGGCTTAACAGTCAAGGGGGCGACCCGCTGGTTGAGTCTCGGTCTCTTCAACTTGCAACCGTCGGAAATTGCCAAATTCACGATGATGCTGTTCTTGGCATCGTACCTGGTTCGACGCCTTGAAGAGGTTCGTCAGAAATTCAGTGGATTTGTAAAGCCAATGGCTGTTGTTGGTCTGATCGCGGTTCTACTGCTTATGGAGCCAGATTATGGGACCCTCTTGGTATTGAGCTTCGCCGTGATGGGAGTATTGCTCCTGGCGGGAGCGCCGTTCACACAATATATCGTGTTTGGTTCAGCACTTTTACTTGGTCTCTTAGTACTTGCCGTGATTGAGCCATATCGAGTTGAGCGGATCGAGACAATTTTCAATCCATGGGCTGATCGCTATGGGGCGGGTTACCAGTTAACCCAAGCACTTCTGGCGTTTGGACGAGGTGGATTGTTGGGGATGGGCCTTGGTAATTCGGTCCAAAAGCTCTTTTATCTGCCCGAAGCCCACACTGACTTTGTATTCGCAATTTTGGCCGAAGAGCTCGGTCTCGTTGGTGCGTTTAGTACTGTTGCCGTAATGACCTGCATGGTCTGGCGGGGTCTTTTAATTGGGCGTCGAGCCGAATTAGGTGGGCGTCCATTCGCTGCGTATCTTACCTATGGGTTGGTGCTTCTTGTTGCACTGCAGATCCTTATAAATCTAGCAGTCAATATCGGATTGGCGCCGACGACTGGTCTGACACTTCCGTTACTGAGTTATGGGGGAAGCTCACTCGTCATGACAGCAGTGAGTCTTGGCGTCATTGCACGGATTAGTGCAGATAATCTCACCGCGAGGCGTCGATGAAAAAACCGATATGCATTATGGCTGGGGGCACTGGGGGACATATTTTTCCAGGATTGGCTGTCGCTGAAGAACTGATCAAGCGCGGTGAGACAGTGCATTGGATAGGATCGAAGCATGGACTAGAGGGACGGTTAGTTCCTGAAAAAGGAATTCCGATGCACTACCTCGCGGTGCGAGCGCTCCGAGGGAAGTCCGGCCTGCAACGCATCACGGGACCGATGCGGCTTGGTTTTTCTATTTTTCAGGCATTGATTCTCATGTCGCGTTTAAAGCCATCTGTCTGTGTAGGTTTTGGGGGGTATCCAGCGGGACCTGGAGGTATTGCTGCGAAGATCATGAAGGTGCCCGTGGTAATCCATGAGCAGAATGCCGTAGCTGGAATGACGAATAAATATTTGGCTAAGTTCGCGACTAAGGTACTGGCGGCTTTC
The DNA here is from genome assembly GCA_049623565.1 of Litorivicinaceae bacterium. Classification (GTDB taxonomy): domain Bacteria; phylum Pseudomonadota; class Gammaproteobacteria; order Pseudomonadales; family Litorivicinaceae; genus HIMB30. Next base: position 6,850 of record JBMZTF010000015.1, on the reverse strand, counting down.
CCGAATGTGATCGAGGGTGCGGAATGTGTAGGTAATCCGATTCGTCCCGAAATTGATTCGGTAGGTCTCCAACGGATCGGCCAGGGCCAACAAGAAATTGATAAGACACGTGTATTAGTGATCGGTGGTTCTCAGGGTGCGAAAGCACTCAATGAGGAGTTGCCAGAGAAGTTAAAAGTCGTGGCGAGTCAGTTTGGTATCGAAGTTACGCATCAGACAGGCGTGTCTGGACAGAATCAGGTTGATGAGCAGTATCAAGCACTTGACCTCGATGCCACGGTGGTAGCGTTTATTGGCCGCATGGACGAAGCGTATCGAGATGCAGATATTGTTGTTTGTCGGGCGGGCGCACTAACGGTATCTGAACTGGCGAGTGCGGCTATGCCATCAGTCCTCATCCCGTTCCCATACGCCGTCGACGACCACCAAACAAAAAATAGCCAGCATTTGCAAAGTGTAGGTGCAGCAGTTGTGGTTCAAGAGAAAGATCTCGATATCTTCGTTGCGAAACTCTCAGACATATTGCGCGCCCCGGAAAACTTGACGCTAATGGCTCGAGCCGCGCGTTCGGTCGCAAAGCCTGAAGCGACTCAGCATGTAGCTGATCGCGTGATGGAGGTTGCACATGGTTAATCAGATGGGACAAATCCAGCGTATGCATTTCGTTGGAATCGGCGGGGTTGGCATGAGCGGTATCGCGGAAGTCCTGTTAAACCAAGGATATTTAGTCTCTGGATCAGATCTTCGAGAAGGGCCTGCGACTGAGCGACTAAAGCGTTTGGGCGCCACAATTTATATTGGTCACCATGCATCAAATATCGAAGGCGCTGAGGTGGTGATAGTTTCGAGTGCGATCGATTGCATGAATCCAGAAGTCGCGACCGCCTTAGATGCAAGAGTCCCAGTTATTCCCAGAGCACAGATGCTCGCTGAACTCATGCGGTTTAAACACGGTATCGCGATATCTGGAACCCACGGCAAGACGACCACAACATCATTGGCCGCATCTGTTTTGGCTGAGGGTGGTTTGGATCCCACCTACATTATCGGCGGAAAGCTGAATCAAGCGGACACTAATGCGAGCTTAGGTGCCAGTCAGTATATGGTCGCAGAAGCTGATGAAAGTGACGCTTCATTCCTTGTTCTGAAGCCGATGATTGCGATCGTGACTAATATTGATGCTGATCATATGTCGACTTATGGCGGCGACTTTGAGCGACTCAAACAAACCTTTGTTCAATTTTTGCAGAATCTTCCGTTCTACGGGTTGGTGATCGCAAATGCGGATGATCCGATAGTGACTGAAATCCTCCCATATGTTGGTCGAACCTTCCTTACATTCGGTATCGAATCGGAAGCTGACTATCGGGCGGAAAAGATCACGGTAAATGGTCTTACAACCGAATTTGACGTTGTTCGTCCGGGCGATAGGAACTTGAAAGTGAAGCTCTCGATGCCTGGTCGTCACAACGTATTAAATGCGTTAGCCGTTATAGCTCTATCCGACCATTTGGGCGTCAATGATGAACTATTAGTCAAAGCACTCAGTGAATTCAAGGGCGTTGGACGTCGATTTCAATTGATCGGATATATCCAAAAAAAGGGCCAGCAAATTCCTATCATTGACGACTATGGCCACCATCCGACAGAGATTGAAGTGACATTTGAAGCGGTTCGGGGAGCATATCCTGGTCGCCGCTTACTGAGCGTATTCCAACCACACCGTTATTCTCGGACCCAAGATCTTTTCGACGAGTTCGTGTCGGTACTCAATCATGCTGATGAGCTCATTTTGATGCCTGTCTATCCCGCAGGTGAGTCGCCCATCGTTGGGGCCGAATCTAAAGATCTTGCGCAAAGTATTCGACGTCTTGGTCATTGCCGTCCTTACGTCGAGAGTGACTTTGAACAGGTGATTGAACGAGTGGGTGCGTTGGTTGGGCCCAATGACGTTGTGGTAGTGCAGGGCGCTGGTTCGATAGGACGACTGCCGACCCAGATGGCTGCAACCCTCGGAGGTGGTCAATGAGTTGGGTAAATGAACGTGTCGCTCTTGTGTACGGAGGTGTTGGATCTGAGGCTGGCGTTTCACGTGAGGGCAAAGAGATTGTCGCCGCCGCAATGCGTTCTATTGGCATCAAACCAATCGAAATTGATATCAAAGATGGGTTGATTGAACCGTTGATGGCTGCTGATCCAACACGAGTTTTTAACCTTGTTCATGGACAGTATGGTGAGGACGGCGTGTTGCAGGGTTTGCTTTGCGCACTTGGAATTCCATTCACGGGTTCTGGTGTCGGTGCGTCAGCTTTGGCGCTCGATAAGCCTCGTACCAAACAAGTGTGGGAGTCACTCGGGCTTCCAACGGCGCCTATGGTGGTTGTGAATGATGTTGAACAAGCGGATATCTGCGTTAAGCGATTGGGTCCTGAGCTTTTTGTGAAACCGGCACATGAAGGCTCATCAGTTGGTGCACATGTTGTGCACGGTGGGCATCAACTCAAAGCTGCGCTCATAGATGCCTTGAAATACGATACGCGGGTCTTGGTAGAGCCGCTTCTACCTGGGCCAGAGTTTACGGTGGGTATTGTTCGTGGTCTCGCATTGCCTGTGATCGGTATTCGCCCAAGCGCTGAGTTTTATGACTACAACGCCAAGTATCAGACCGATGATACCGATTACCAAATTCCATCAGGCTTAAGTCCTGAGCTTGAAGCAGAAGCGCAACAACTAGCACTTGAAGCATTCGATGCGCTTGGGTGTCGAACATGGGGTCGAATCGATTTCATGATGGATGAGACGGGCCATTTGCTCCTTATTGAGTGCAATACAGTTCCCGGCATGGGAAACCATTCGCTTGTGCCAAAAGCGGCCCAGGCCTCAGGGATGGATATGCCGATGTTGATTGAACAGATACTCCTCGATACGGAGGTCTCGCCATGACAATGAGACAGATTACCGATCGAACGTTAATGCACTGGAAAATTTTGATGCTACTGATCGGTCTCGGTATTACCGGATCGATAGCGGCGAATGGTTTGAGTCACCTGCTACAAGATGTACAGATTCGCCAAATTCAATTGAGAGGTGATTTACGGTACTTAGATGCAGATAGTCTGGCTCACGGCCTGAGCACTCGGTTCAGCGGTAGCTATCTAGATGCAACACTTGTAGAGGTGATCTCAGAGGTCGAGTCACATCCCTGGATAGAGAGTGCCTCGGCGCGTCGTGTGTGGCCGGATACGTTATTAATCGAAATCACTGAGCAGCGACCTGTAGCGATTTATAACGATACACAGTATCTGGGGTTATCTGGTGACCTGTTTGAGCCACCGACACCTTTGAACGAGCACCTGCCAAGACTCTACGGTGCGTTGTCTGAAACTAAGCAGATTTATACTCATTATGGCGTGTTTTCAGATCGGCTTTCTAATCTCTCGGATGTCAAGTCCGTCTCGCGTGGTCACGATCTGGGATGGCGGATTGCTTTGGAAAACGGCATTAACGTAAGACTCGGAGCGTCGACATTTTGGGGCGTTTATCCCGCGCGAGCGACGTATTGAATCGTTTAGCCAATGAGGAACTGGAGAGAGTTCAGGAAATTGATGCGCGTTACGACAACGGCGTTGCTTTGGCTTGGAGGATTACTGAGTGAGTCATATCTTGGCCATCGACATCGGCTCTAGTCAGATCACAGCAGCGGTTGCTGAAATTACTGACGCGAGTCAAATAGTTTTACTGGGCCTTGGCTGCGCGCGTTCAGGTGGTCTGAAGCAAGGTGTAGTCATTCAGATTGACTCTGTTGTTGAAGCATTAGTTCGTGCGGTAGCCGAAGCGAACCAAACAGCGGGTACAAAACTGTTAGACCCACTAGTGTCTGTCGGTGGATCGCATCTTCTTGGGCAAGACATGTCTGGCACTGTGGTTCTGAATCATCGCGAAGTCACAGATAGTCTATTGACTCAAGCGATGGAGCAGGTTCAGGCGCAAGCTCAGGTTCCTCAGCGTGAGATCTTGAGTGTGATTCCGCGGTCATTCACATTGGACAGCCAGACGGGAATTCGCTCTCCGCAAGGGATGTCAGGAAATCGGTTAGATGCAAATGTACACGTCATCACCGGGGCCACGCACGCCATCAATAACGTCAAAAAATGTTTGAGGCTCGCTGGTATTGAGACTGCAGTCATAGTCCCGTCTGCGCTTGCAGTCGGTCAGTTGCTGCTGCCTGATCAGCGAGAGCTTGGTGTCTGTGTTGTCGACATCGGCGCAGGAACCACTGATGTCATGGTGATTTCAGAGGGGGCGCCGGCATGGATGCAAGTCATACCGATGGGAGGAGAGCTACTGACACACGATCTTGCGGTCGCGCTGAAGACCCCAATTGGTGACGCTGAACATTTGAAACTCCAGTATGGCCATGCACATGCAGGGCTTGCTCCACCAAAAGAAATGGTGCAAGTGAAAAAACTTGCAGACCGTCCTCCGGAAAATATCAGCTTGCAACAGTTAACCGCCTTTATTCAGCCGCGTGTCGAAGAGATAGCAGAAATTCTGGGTAAACGCCTCCATCAAACGGGTCGCTTCGAAGAGGCATCGATGGGCATCGTTTTGTCTGGTGGAACCGCCACTTTGCCGGGGATCGCGCAAGTCTTTGAGAGTATGTTGCAGTGCCCCTGTTGGGTGCTAAAACAAGCTCATCAAGAGGGACTCGATGGGCTATTACAAGATCCAGCCAATGCTGTGTTGGCCGGTCTTTTGGCGTATGGACGTGACCAAGAAGTCAGACCTAAACCCCGCTGGCTGGGTGTGCAGGGAGGCATCATCAGTCGGGTTCGACATTGGATCCAAGGAAATTTTTAACTGAGAGGGTAATAAAATGTTCGAGATCGTAGATCAAATCGAATCAAACGCGGTCATTAAGGTGATTGGCGTGGGAGGTGGCGGCGGTAATGCCGTTAACCATATGTTGAAACATGTTGTCGAAGGTGTCGAGTTCGTCGTTGCGAACACTGATGCCCAAGCGATGAAGGTAATCCCAGCCGATCGTGCGCTTCAGCTCGGTGGTGATATCACTAAAGGGTTGGGTGCCGGTGCCAATCCTGATGTAGGACGTAACGCGGCACTTGAAGATCGTGATGCGATCGCTGATGTACTGGTTGATACCGACATGGTGTTTATCACAGCGGGCATGGGCGGTGGTACAGGAACAGGTGCGGCGCCTGTAGTTGCTGAAATCGCAAGAGAAATGGGTATCCTGACGGTTGCGATTGTTACGCGCCCGTTTGGTTTTGAGGGGCGTCGTCGCACCCATGTGGCTGACCAAGGCATCACTGCACTCGAGAAGCACGTTGATTCCCTGATCGTTGTCCCGAATGAGAAGCTTCTTCCCGTGCTGGGTAAGAATGCGTCATTGATGACTGCATTTGCTGAAGCAAATAACGTATTGCACGGTGCTGTTCGCGGTATCGCTGATCTGATTATTCGTCCAGGTATGATCAACGTTGATTTTGCCGACGTACGCACTGTCATGAGTGAAATGGGCAAAGCGATGATGGGCACAGGTACAGCTACCGGTGAGAACCGAGCGGCGAAGGCTGCTGAAATGGCGATCCGTTCACCATTGCTTGAAGATGTCGACCTCTCTGGTGCCCGCGGTATTTTGGTCAATATCACATCGGGCCCAGATTTTACTTTAGGTGAGTTTGACCAGGTGGGTTATGTGATTGAGCAGATCAGCGATGATAATGCCAATGTGGTTGTTGGTACGGTGATTGATCCTGAAATCAGTGACCAGATTTGTGTGACGGTGGTTGCGACAGGGCTTGGTGGTGCGCAAGCGCCAAAAACAGTTGTTGATAATGGTCACGGTGAGGGAATACCACGTGAGGCCTATAGCCCAACAAATACTGCGACTCCTCAGATCCTTAGAACTCAAGCTGTGGGCAATACGGCGCTTGCCCAAGAAATAGTTGAAGAGTCAACCAGTGGACAGGAGATGGAGCGGATTTTAAATATCCCTGCATTTCTCCGTCGGCAGGCGGACTAAAAACTCCCGGTCTCCACTCCGATTCGTGGGATGTAACGGAGAAAGCCTGTTAGAATACCCGCCCCATCGGAGGAGTTTTGAATTGATCGCGCAGCGAACGCTGAAAAATGTCGTGCGAGCCACAGGGGTCGGCCTGCACTCAGGTGAAACGGTTTACCTTACGTTGCGGCCGGCGCCCGAAAACCATGGTATTCAATTCAAACGAGTTGATTTGGATCCGCCTGTACTGATAAGGGCGAACTCAGACAGTGTCTCTCAGACAACCCTCTCGACCTGTCTGTCTTCGCCCGATGGTGCTCGGGTATCCACCGTTGAACATCTGTTATCTGCCTTATCGGGCATGGGTATCGATAACGTACTTATCGAGTGCAACGCCCAAGAGCTTCCCATTATGGATGGAAGCGCTTCACCCTTCGTTTTTTTGATCCAGTCTGCAGGTGTGAGAGAACAGACTGCGCCTCGCGAGTACATTAGGATCGCCCATATCGTTGAAGTAGACCATGAGGATAAAGTCGCTCGTCTAGAGCCATTCAACGGATTTCGTATTACATTTTCGATTGATTTTGATCACCCGGTCGTAGATCGAGGAGAATGTAAAACTGTAGTCGATATTGATGAGGAATCGTTTGTTCGCGAGGTCAGTCGTGCGCGTACGTTCGGATTTATGCGCGATCTTGACTATTTAAAAGCAAATAATCTGGCGCGTGGTGGCTCAATGGCCAATGCTATCGTCGTCGGTGAAGATCGAATCTTGAACGATGACGGACTGCGTCAGAACGATGAGTTTGTTAAGCATAAGGTCCT
>JBMZTF010000014.1:0-17177 GCA_049623565.1 Litorivicinaceae bacterium | reverse complement strand
CTGCTGTCGCAGTTGCTCAAGTCGCGTCAGCCGGTACGCTGGATGATGTCAAAGCTCGTGGTGAGCTGAAATGTGGCGTCAGTGGTGGCGTTCCGGGATTCTCAGCACCAGACGATGCTGGTCGCATGCAAGGTATTGATGCCGCTGTTTGTGACGCTATCGCGGCAGCTGTACTCGGCGACGCTAGCAAAGTCGTATTTATCCCTCTCACTGCTAAAGAACGTTTTACGGCGCTCGCCTCTGGTGAGGTAGATGTGTTGTCGCGCAACACGACTCATACTCTGACCCGCGAGGCGTCGCTTGGTCTGAACTTCACGTACTACAACTACATCGACGGCCAGGGCTTTATGGTCATGAAGGACTCCGGCATCAAGTCGACACTTGAGCTTGATGGCGCAAGTATCTGTGTGCAGGCTGGTACTACAACTGAGCTGAACATGGCTGACTACTTCCGGAATAACAACATGAAGTTCACTCCGGTTGGCTACGAGACTTCTACGCAGACGCGTGAAGGCTTCGAGGGTGGTGCTTGTGATGTGCTGACGTCGGACAAGTCCCAGCTAGCAGCATTGAGTACCGAAATGAAAGTGGGTCCGGCTGGTGTAACTATTCTGCCTGAAACCATCTCTAAAGAGCCACTTGGGCCTGTAGTTCGTCAAGGTGACGACCAGTGGATGGACATCGTGGCGATGACTCTTTATGCATTGATTAACGCCGAAGAGCTGGGCATCACATCTGGAAATATTGATAGCTTAAAGTCTAATCCTGGTAATCCCGGCGTGGCTCGCTTAGTTGGCACCGAAGGTAATATGGGTGAGCTATTGGGTCTGGGTGCAGACTGGTCATATAATGCGATTAAGCAGGTCGGTAATTATGGCGAGATCTATGAGCGCACGGTCGCTAAAATCGGGATTCCGCGTGCGGGGTCAGTCAATGACCTTTGGACGCGTGGCGGGATCCTTTACGCTCCACCTATTCGTTAATCTAGTCTGATCAGAAGACCGGGTATCGCCCGGTCTTTCTTTATATTCCACCGGATTAAATTTTGACAGAACGTACGCGAATCCCGTTGCATCGAGACCCTAAAGTTCGTGCTATGCTGGTTCAGGCTCTCGCGTTGATCATAGTGATCTACGGGTTCTACTCTCTATTCCAGACTACAGTAGACAACTTGGTCGCCCGAGGAATTCAGACGGGGACGAGTTTCTTTGATGAGGTCGCGCCGTTCCAGATTGGATTCAGCCCATTCTTTGACTACAAGCTTGGTGAATCCACCTACATCGATGTTTTCTTTGTTGGTATCCAAAATACGATTCTGGTCGCAGTGTTAGGGATTATCGCTGCGACACTTCTTGGATTCTTTGTTGGCGTTATCCGGCTATCTCCGAATTGGCTAGTTTCGCGTGGTGCACTCGTGTACATCGAGATCTTTCGTAACGTTCCGTTGCTCTTGCAGATCATGTTTTGGAACTTTGCGATTTTTTTGCCTACCCTGCCGGCGCCGAAAAAATCAATCGAGATGGGTGCGTTTTATCTCAACGCACGTGGATTCCATACACCCCTACCGGTGATAGAGGATTCAGCAGGATTTGCAATCTGGATGCTCCTGCTGGCAGTGCTGGTGGCAGGCCTGGTTATTTTCGCTCGGCGTGCCAAAGTACGGTTCGAGGAAACCGGGCAACGGCTTCCTGTGCTCTGGATTTCTTTCGTAGCTATTATTATTGGCGGTTACGCTTTATACAAAATCTCCGGATCACCCCTTGGGTTTGATGTGCCTGTTTTGGGCCGATTTAATTTCAAAGGGGGCGGACAGTTGCCGCTGCCCCTGTTCTCTTTGTGGTTTGCGTTGACTCTCTATACGGCCGCTTTTATCGCCGAGAACGTTAGGGCTGGGATCCAGTCGGTGTCGCATGGGCAGACTGAGGCATCTCAGGCGTTGGGGTTGTCGAGAAGAGACACCGTTCGACTGGTCACAATCCCCCAGGCACTCCGTGTGATTATTCCCCCGACGATTAGCCAGTATCTGAACCTGACAAAAAATTCTTCGCTCGCGGTCGCTGTTGGATATGAGGAACTAGTTGCTGTGTGGGCTGGTATCACCCTGAATCAAACGGGTCAGGCACTGGTTATCATTGGGATGACGGTCGCCGTATATGAATGTCTTAGTTTGTTCACCTCGTTTGTACTTAACTGGTACAACAAGCGAATTCAGTTAACGGAGCGGTAACGTGCCTGACGCAAAAATATTTGTACCCGCACCGGATCGTGCCCCTCCCAGTAATATATTGGGCCCGGTCGCTTGGGTGCGAGAAAATCTATTTGGATCCGTCAGCAGTTCAGTTGCGACACTATTATTCTTCTATTTATTTTTCAGTTATGTGCCGCCTTTTGTTGAGTGGGCGTTGATTAATGCGAATTGGACAGGAGCGGATCGGTCGATTTGTGAGGCCAATACCGCAGGTGCTTGTTGGACCTTTATTAACGTCCGATTAGAGCAGATTCTGTTCGGGTTATATTTTGCGTCGAAGCCCGACGAGTTGTGGAGGCCAACATTAATTTTTATTTTGTTTTTTGCTCTATTGCTTCCTCTACTGTTCGAAAAAACGCCGGGAAAGAAGTGGCTATCGATTACGTTACTTGGCGTATTTCCTGTGGTGTTCTACTTCGTAGTTTATGGCGGATCGTTTGGGATTCCTCAATCAAATACAACGCAATGGGGTGGATTCTTGCTGACCTTCGCTCTGGCGTTTGTGGGCATACTACTGGCTTTACCTATCGGGATCTTATTGGCACTGGGTCGTCGCTCTGAGCTACCCGTCATCCGTTCAATCTGTGTCATTTATATTGAATTCTGGCGCGGAACACCGCTGATTACGATTCTTTTTATGGCGTCGGTCATGTTGCCCTTGTTTTTCCCGGCTGGAGTGGAATTCGATAAGGTCGTTCGAGCGATGATCGGGATTACGATGTTCCAGTCAGCCTACACAGCTGAGGCTGTTCGCGGTGGTTTAGCAGCAATCCCCAAGGGTCAGGCGGAGGCCGCAATGGCACTTGGCCTAGGTTATTGGAAAAGAACAATCTTCATCATACTTCCCCAGGCGTTGAAGATATCCATCCCGTCAATCGTAAATACCTTTATCGCGTTATTTAAAGATACATCCCTCGTATCCATTATCGGGTTGCTCGATCTATTGAATATGGCACAGACAGCCGCACGCTCAGTTGAATGGAGGGGATATGATATCGAGGGCTATCTGTTCGCTGGATTTATTTATTGGGCATTTTGCTATGGCATGTCTCGGTACAGCCAGAACCTAGAGCGTAAACTCGATACAAATCGGAGAAATTAATATGACCACGGAAACGCATATGGCGTCTGCCGAGCTCGGTGACACAATCATCAAGATTGATGGGCTGAACAAGTGGTACGGACAGTTCCATGTTTTGAAAGATATTGCTCTAGACGTGAAACGTGGCGAGCGGATCGTGATTTGTGGGCCATCAGGGTCGGGTAAATCGACTTTAATTCGCTGTATCAATCGCTTGGAGACCCACCAAGAGGGCTCAATCGTAGTTGATGGGATAGAGCTTACCGAAGACACCAAGCACATTAACGACGTGCGACGCGAAGTGGGTATGGTGTTCCAGCATTTCAATCTGTTTCCTCACCTCACGGTTCTAGAAAATTGCACGCTTGCGCCTATTTGGGTGCGTAAGACGCCAAAGCGTGAGGCTGAAGAGACAGCCATGCGTTATCTTGAGCGGGTGAAGATTCCAGAGCAGGCGAATAAGTATCCCGGTCAATTGTCGGGCGGTCAGCAGCAGCGTGTAGCAATCGCTCGGTCACTTTGCATGAATCCACGAGTTATGCTGTTCGATGAGCCAACCTCAGCACTAGATCCTGAGATGATCGCTGAGGTACTTGACGTGATGGTTGGTCTTGCTGAAGACGGGATGACGATGTTGTGCGTAACTCACGAGATGGGGTTTGCTCGGAAGGTCGCCAACCGCGTGATCTTCATGGACGGCGGTCAAATTGTTGAGCAGAACGAGCCTGAAGAGTTCTTCAATAATCCTCAAAATGACCGGACCCAACTATTCCTTTCACAAATCTTACAACACTGACTATTTAGCGGTGGAAAAGCTGATCACTGCCCCTATGATATTGGCAGTAATAAATTAATCTGGCGAAGGAGTCTCCATGGCTTGGAATGAGCCCGGAAATAATGGCCGCGACCCTTGGGGTGGCGGTAACCGAAATGATCAGGGTCCTCCTGATCTTGATGAGGTGGTAAAGAAGCTACAACAAAGCCTTAGTGGGCTGTTTGGTAAGGCAGGTGGTGGCTCTGGTGGGGGATCAGATTCAGGGGATGGTCCTGGGTTCGATTTCTCAGGAAGGATGGTTGGCGTTTTCGCACTGATCGCCCTCGTCGCATTTGGTGCGCTAGGCCTTTATAAAGTTGACGAACAGGAGCGTGCGGTCGTTCTGAGGTTCGGACAATTCTTGGAAACAAAGACACCGGGCCTCCGTTGGAACGCGCCGATTGTTGACGAAGTGAACAAGGTGAATGTTACGCGGGTCCGCACACATACGTCCCAGGGTGTGATGTTGACCGAGGATGAAAACGTCGTAGACGTCACGCTTGCGGTTCAGTATGTCATCTCTAATCCGCGCGATTTCCTGTTAAATGTCAGAGAGCCCGAGGTAACGCTAACGCATGCGACCGACTCTGCGGTACGGCACGTGGTAGGGTCGTCAGAAATGACTGCGGTTATTTCAGAGGGCCGTGAGGCACTTGGTGGTGAAGTCCAGCAGCGTCTCCAAGAGTATTTAGAGAATTATGTCGCTGGCCTCCGGGTAGTGAAAGTCAACTTGGAGAATAGTCAACCGCCAAGCCAGGTGCAGGCGGCGTTCGACGACGTCATCAAAGCGCGAGAAGATGAGCAGCGTCTTAAAAACCAGGCCGAAGCGTATTCAAATGGTGTAATCCCAGAGGCTCGTGGTCGCGCCCAGCGTGTGCTGGAGGAAGCCAATGCATATCGTGAGCAGGTCGTTGCGCAGGCACAGGGTGAGGCCGATCGCTTTTTGAAGTTACTGGCTGAGTATAGGAAAGCGCCTGAAGTAACGCGTCAGCGCCTATACATTGATGCGGTTCAGGAGGTCATGCAGCGTTCTTCAAAAGTAATGGTCGACGTCGATTCGGGATCGAATATTATGTATTTGCCTCTGGATCGCATCGCGAGTCAGGCAGCGCCATCAATTGCGAATCAAAATAGAAGTGGATCAGTTTCATCCGTCCAGCAGACAGCTGGGGGTATGACGCCGGGTGATATTCGCAGTCTGACTGACCAGGTCATTCAGGAGATTCGCTCGCGTCAAACCGACGATTCTCAGAGGGGGAGTATCCGATAATGTCAGGACGTCAAATGAGCATACTGATTGGGTTGGTGGTCCTCCTAGCCGTAGTGTCCAACTCACTATACGTTGTGAATGAACGTGAACGTGCCGTGCTTCTGAAGTTTGGTGAGGTGGTCTCGACCGATATACAACCGGGACTCCATTTCAAGATCCCGATCGTGAACGATGTGCGGCGATTTGAGTCTCGATTGATTACGTTGGATTCGAGCCCGCAACGGTACCTCACAGCAGAGAAAAAAGCATTGATCGTTGATTCTTTCGTAAAATGGCAGGTCGCAGATGCTGGAAAGTACTACACAGCAACGGGCGGTGATGAATTTTCAGCAAATAGTCTGCTTGCCTCACGTGTCGATAATGGCCTGCGTAATAAATTTGGTGAACGGACTGTGTACGAAGTAGTGTCTGGTGAGCGTGATTCATTGATGGCGGAGATTACCAAAGAACTTGATGACATCGCATTGAACGAACTTGGCATCCACGTGTTGGACGTACGAGTAAAGGGTATTGATCTTCCGCCAGAAGTCTCTAACGCGGTGTATTCGCGGATGAGTACAGAGCGTGAGCGTGAGGCGCGTGATCACCGGTCTCGTGGCCGTGAGCTCGCCGAAGGTATTGAGGCGGACGCTGACCGTCAGAATACGGTAATCGAGGCTAATGCCTATCGTGAGGCTCAGCAGATCCGAGGCGAAGGTGATGCAGTCGCAGCAGAGATTTATGCAAATGCATTCAACCAAGACCAAGAGTTCTACACGTTTTACCGATCGATTGCTGCGTATAAGAGTTCGTTTGCGGGTAAAGAAGATCTTTTGGTGATCGATCCCGAGTCTGACTTTTTTCGGTACTTGAAAGATCCGATCGGAAAATAATTGAGCGTCTCGGGCGCCTCTAAGGTTGCCCGAGTGATTCACCCATCTTTACAGCTTTTCCGCTCGTTACTTTCGGTTTAAAACCCTTCATCGTTTTTGGTAGGATCAAGATGACTGTGGAACCGTATTGGAACCGGCCGACTTCGTCGCCCTGGGCGAATTTGTGATGTGTGCCGCGATGATAATTCCATTCGGTGATACATCGGCCCGGTGGGGTAATCAATCCCGCAAATGGTGTTTCTATTGAGGCGACGAGCATCGCACCAACAAGCACCATTGAAAACGGTCCGTGCTGACTCTTGAAATGCATGATGATGCGTTCGTTCCGGGCGAAAACCGCAGGAATTGAGGTTGTTGTTGATTCGTTTACTGAAAAAAGTCGGCCCGGTACATGAACCATATGTTTAAGCTCAGCATCCATGGGGCAGTGCACTCGGTGGTAGTCTTTTGGCGACAGATATACCGTTAAATACTGTCCCTCGCTGTAGATTTCATTGTATCCCTCGCCACCGAAAAGCTCGGTAAGTGAAAAATGATGACCTTTCGCTGTGAGCCGAGTGTCTAACGAAAGTTGGCCGCCGCCAAACACGGTTCCATCCGCTGGTGATGCGATGTATTTTTCCCCAGCGAGTGGTCGAGCGCCATCTTTCAGGGCGCGAGTGAAGAATGCATTGAAATGAGGATAAGCATCCAACGCTGGCTCGGCAAACTCATCCATTTCAATATCAAGGCGCTTAACAAACTGTTGGATCAGGAAATTTTTTACCTGATTATTTTCACAAAACGCCAACCGTCCGACGGTTCGCGAAACAAGGTGCGCCGGCAGACAATATTGGATTAACGTATTTAAGTTTTGCATGAGGTTCATGCATTTCCTCCGGTCAGGGTGTCTAAAATTCGATGGAAAGATTCGAGTCTTCTCTTTGAGAGCTTGCCCTTTTGAACTGCATCGGTAACGGCGCATTCTGGCTCTTGGCGGTGTCTGCAATCTCTGAATCGACATTGGTTAGAAAATTCACGAATATCAATAAATCCTTGCTCAACATCAGTACGCGATATTTGCTCAAGACCAAAATCGCGAATCCCTGGCGAATCGATGATAGACCCTCCTTTGGAGTATGAGTAAAGGCGCGCGGTCGAGGTCGTATGTCGCCCCAAACGGGTTTGCTGATGTAGATGACCGACCTGGATCTGCTCATCAGGTAACAGTGTCTGGACTAGACTCGATTTACCGACACCAGACTGCCCAATGAAGACAGAGCTTTTATCGATCAGGTGTTTTGAGAGTTCATCGAGTCCGCCCGACTCTTTGGTGGTGGCCTCAACAACTGAGTATCCAATTACTTGATAGAGATTCTTGATCGCAGCCAAAAAATTACGGTTGATTTCTGACCCCTTTAGTAAATCAAGCTTGTTAATCACGATTAACGGGGGGATACCAGCGACTTCGGTGGCAACCAAATAACGATCTAAGAGCTCAGGTTGTGGCGCGGGTTCGAGTGCGGTGACGATCACAAGCTGATCGATGTTTGCGGCCATCGCTTTAATAACGCCACGCGAGTCGGGCCGTTCAAGCACGTTCCGTCGAGACTCACATGCGGTCACAATACCGGCGTCATCGGTTGTTTGAAAAATCACTTGGTCGCCTGTCACCAAGGACGACAAATTCGAACGCAGATGACAGCGTATGGGTTCAGCGACCGGTTGGCCGACAGCATCGACGGCAACGACTTCGACTTGTTTTCCAAAGCGCGCAACGATGCGTCCGACTTGTTCTTGGCCGAGTCCCCCGGATTCGAGAAGGTCCTCCACATGCGCTTTGTGCCGTGACGCGCGATCAAGACGCTCTTTTTGAATTTTTTCGATGCGCCACGCTTGCTGACGCGTCAGTTTACGTTTGCTCATGTTATTTCGGGGCGATGCGTGACTTCCGTTAGATCGAACCTCATTATTACAGGCATTGAAAGGAGAAACTATGTCTGATCCCTATGGAGATGCTGAAGCATCTCGTTATGACAACCCTGTGGCCTCAAGGAAGTGGCTTTTGGAGGTGCTCGAACAGGCTGGTCGTCCCCTCGATTACGAAGAGATGGCGTCGCTGACTCAGACCATTGAATCGAATCGCGAGGGATTATTTGCCCGATTGTCGGCGATGTGTCGTGACGGTCAAATCATTACCGATCGGATCGGACGTTATGTGTTGGTGGACCGCGCTGGATTGGTGTCTGGCCGCGTCATCGCTCATCGGGATGGGTTTGGATTTTTTGATCCGGATGACGATGGGGATTCGCTCTATTTACATGATAGGCAGATGCGAAAGGTATTTCATGGTGATCGTGTCCTCGTTGCCGTGATGCCACCATCGAGACATTCAAAAAGTAAGCGTGAAGCACGCATCGTCGAGGTGCTCGAGAGGACGCATCAACGCCTTATCGGGCGACTGAGAGAGCAAGCAGGGGTGAAATTCGTCACACCCGAGGATGATCGGTTTTTGCATGAGATTTTGATTCCAGACGAAAAATTGCATGGTGCTCAGTTTGGTCAATTTGTGGTTGTTCAGCTTGATACGTTTCCTGAATCAAATCGCCAACCAGTTGGGCATGTTGTTGATGTCGTCGGCGCAGCCTCCGATCCAGGGATTGAGGTACAAGTCGCTGTACGAACGCATGATTTGCCATATGAGTTTTCTGAGGAGGCGATTGCTCAGGCACGCGCGTTTGGTGATTCCATTGATCCAACAATCGCTGATATGCGAGTGGATTTAAGAGATTATCCATTTGTGACGATTGATGGCGAGGATGCACGAGATTTTGATGATGCAGTCTATGCCGCACCACGGGATAAGAGTGGGTGGACCCTGTGGGTCGCGATCGCAGACGTTGCGAACTATGTAACTGAGAACTCACCACTCGACCAGACAGCGATCGAGCGTGGGACCTCAGTCTATTTTCCAAGTGAAGTGATTCCGATGTTACCTGAGACATTGTCGAATGGATTGTGCTCACTGAATCCGCATGTCGATCGTTTGGCTCTGGCGGTCTGTTTAGAGATCGCCTCGACAGGTCGTGTGACAAGCTATCGATTCCATGAAGTGGTTTTTCAGTCGCAGCAACGACTCACTTACAAACAAGTCCAAGACACTCTGGATGCAGTCGATGCGGACCATCAATCGCCGGCCGCCTTGAAGGCGGCTATTGTTGAGACAGGTCGCTTCAATACCACCGCTGTTGCTGAAAATGTGGCTGATTTATTTTCGCTGTATCGAGTATTACGTGCTGCGCGCGACGATCGAGGTGCTTTGGATTTCGATTCAGTGGAGCCGAAATTTAGTTTCGACGAGAAAGGCAAGATCAGTGGCGTCGTCCCACATCAACGTCTTGAGGCGCACAAACTGATTGAAGAATGCATGCTGGCGGCCAATGTCGCTGCCGCTCGCTGTTTGAAAAGGTTTAAACTGCCAACGCTGTATCGGATTCATGAGGGTCCGAGTGATGAGCGTTTAGCGGCGCTCCGGCAATTCTTGGGCTCCATGGCGCTTGGTTTGGGTGGTGGAGAGAAACCTGAGCCATCTGATTACCAGGCATTACTCGATCACGCACAAGCACGCCCAGACTTTCCGTTGATTCAGGCGATGATCCTACGCTCTATGCAACAAGCGAAATATGCCCCCGATCCAGACATCGGACACTTTGGATTGTCGTATGATCATTACACGCACTTCACGTCTCCAATTCGTCGATATCCCGATTTAACGGTTCATCGTTTATTGAAGCGGATTGTGCAAATAGGTGCGCAAGATGATCCGAGTAAGCTCGTTAGAGATCACCTACCAGATATGGAGAAGATGGTTGGGTTGGGTGAGCATTGCTCGCTGACAGAGCGTCGTGCAGATGAGGCAAGTCGCGATGTCGGGCAATGGCTGAAATGCCAATTCATGCGCGAAAAACTCGGAGAGGAGTATCAGGGTACGATCACCGGGGTGGCAAGTTTCGGTCTCTTTGTTCTGCTCGATGAACTCTTTGTTGAAGGGATGGTTCATGTTACCCAGCTACCCCCTGATTATTGGGTGTTTAGTGAGCAACAGCACACGTTGACTGGCGAGAGGACTCATCAAGTCTTCCGTTTAGCTGATTCAGTCCGAGTTACAGTGGCTCGTGTGGATTTGGATGCACGTCGAATTGATTTTGCGTTGGCAGGAGATGGCCCGGTTGGACGGCCACGCAGAGTCAGTGTCCGGTCTCGGTTGAAAGACGGTAAAATTCCTGGAAAGAGTCAGTCGAGAGGTCGGTCGAAAAAATCAGGGAAGAGACGGCGATGAGTCAGCACAGGCGACGCCAATCGAAAAAGCAAGATACCCCCGAACAGGTCGCGATTGCGGGAATTCATCCTGTTCGTGTGGTGCTTGGTCAAGCGCGTGTATCTAGAGTTTGGATTCGAGAGGGTGCTAATGAACACCGCCTAAGAGATCTTGTGGCAATCGCCAAGTCACAAGGTGTTGATGTTATTGATGTCCCATCACGTGATTTTGACGATGCAGTTTCTAGTGATATGAATCATCAAGGTGTGATGGCATTGACGAAGCCTCGTGACATGGAGCCTGAAAATGTTCTACCGATTCTGTTCGATGGTATCGAAAATCCATTGGTTTTGGTTCTGGATGGTGTGACTGATCCACATAATTTTGGCGCCTGTTTGCGTTCAGCTGAAGCCTTTGGAGCCACATGCGTGATTGTGCCGAAAGATAATGCAGCACCGTTAAACCAGGTCGTACGAAAGACGTCGTCGGGAGCCAGCGAGCTGATTCCTGTGGTCAAAGTCACTAATCTCGCGCGATGTTTGCGTGGACTTCAGCAAGATGGATTTTGGGTGGTCGGGGCTGCTGGAGAATCCACTGCGGGCCTCGATCAGGCATCACACAGCGGTCCAATGGCCTTAGTGATGGGTTCTGAAGGTGCAGGGCTCAGGCGTCTCACCCGCGAGGTGTGCGATGCGCTGGTCGCGATTCCGATGTCCGGCCATATTGAGAGTTTGAACGTGAGCGTTGCAACTGGCGTGTTGCTTTATGACTTACAGAATCGACGTGGTGCACTTGATGCATCACGTGCTTATGAGGAGCGAGTGTAATGCGCTGTCCCTTTTGCCAAGCCCTGGACACGAAAGTGATTGATTCGAGACTACATGCTGAGGGATCACAAATCCGGCGTCGCCGTGTTTGCCCTGATTGTGATCAGCGATTTTCCACCTATGAGAGTGCTGAGCTAGTGATGCCTCGGATTGTGAAGAGCAATGGGCAACGCGAAAACTTTGACGAAGATAAATTGCGTCGAGGCCTGACGCGGGCACTTGAAAAGCGTCCGGTGAGTACGGTGCAAATTGATGCATGTATTCAACGGATTAAACGGGCGCTGCAATCGGAATCCGATAAGGAAATTGAATCACGTCGAATCGGAGATCATGTGATGCGCGAGCTGAAAGCGCTTGATCAGGTCGCTTATGTGCGCTTCGCATCCGTCTATCGAAGCTTTGGGGACGTCACAGAATTTATCGGTGAGATCGAGAAACTATCGGATGAATGAATTCTCAGATCTTGAGCGCTTGGCCATGCGCCGTGCGTTGTTGATTGCAATGGGCGGTCTCTATTCCACAGGTGAAAATCCCCGCGTGGGTGCATGTTTCATCAGAGATGGTGAGATTCTTTCAGAAGGATTTCATCGTGCGCCTGGGTTACCGCACGCGGAAATTGAAGCAATTCGAGGAGTGGCGCCGTCGCTCCTTCAAGGATCGACTTGTGTCGTGACTTTGGAGCCATGCTCCCATATAGGTAAGACGGGCCCATGCGTTGATGCACTGATTGATGCGGGTATCAGTCGTGTGGTGATTGCGATGGTTGATCCCAATCCTCTAGTAGCTGGTAAAGGAGTTAGTAAGCTTCGGGATGCGGGGATCGATGTAGTAGTTGGTCTCTATGGCCGGGAAGCAGAGCGATTAAATTTAGGCTTTGTTTTACGCATGACCCAATCGCGTCCATTTATTTGGGTGAAGTCGGCGGCCAGCCTTGATGGCAAGATTGCCATGGCTGATGGTGAGTCACGGTGGATTACAGGCCGTGATGCACGTGCCGATGTTCAGCGCTTGCGCGCGAGGTGCCAAGCGATTGTTACAGGAATCGACACAGTGCTTGTCGATGACCCGCGACTGAACGTTCGTCCCGAAGAATCAGGTATCGTCCTGCCGCGTGAGATCAACACCATACAACCACTTCGGATCATACTAGATACGCATGGGCGGCTCCCAGAGACAGGTGCTTTATTCAAGGCAGATGGTCCAATTCTTTGGGTTACAGGGAAAACTAGTGATCATCCTCAGGTACGTTCAGGCCGTGTCGAGCAATGGATCGCGCCACTGACCGATGATCGGATTGATTTGCATGCTGTCATGTCTGAGCTTGCCAAACGATTAGTCAATGAGGTGTTGATTGAGGCGGGTCCTACGTTGATCGGTCAGTGTATTACTGAAGGTCTGGTGGACCAGGGTGTGATCTATCTTGCGCCGAAATTCCTTGGGCAGGCCGCGCGATCCCTGTATCATATCGCACCTCCTCAACTGGCTGATGCACCAGCGATTTTTATTCAGGGGATCCAAGAGGTAGGTGAGGATCTTCGTTTGGACTGGACACTAAGGACGCGCGCTTAAAATGGCTTTGGCATCTGTCGACAACTTGATAGCAGATATCCGTGCCGGAAAGATGGTCATCCTGATGGATGATGAGGATCGTGAAAACGAGGGCGATCTCGTTCTGGCTGGTGCGCATTGTACCTCTGAACACGTCAACTTTATGGCGCGTCACGCGCGTGGTTTGATTTGTCTCACGTTGACGGAGGCGCGCTGCAAGCAGCTCGGACTCCCACCAATGGTGGTAGAAAACACTGAGCGACATAAAACAGCTTTCACGGTAAGCATTGAAGCGGCTGAAGGTGTGACTACAGGGATTAGTGCATCCGATCGAGCGCGGACCGTACAAGCGGCAGTTGCTCCAAATGCTAAGCCTACTGATTTGGTGCAGCCGGGTCATATTTTTCCGGTACAAGCGCGCGCAGGTGGCGTACTCATGCGTGCCGGTCACACCGAGGCGGGATGCGATTTGGCGCGCCTTGCGGGTCTTGAGCCAGCGGCAGTAATCTGTGAGATCATGAACGATGATGGCTCAATGGCGCGTCGTCCTGAACTGGAGGCCTTTGCCGAGCGGCACGGTATTTTAATCGGGACCATCGCCGATTTAATTCAGTACCGCGTAACAACCGAAACCACGATCGAAATGGTACGTGAGGAGTCGATCGAAACAGAATTCGGACCATTACGTTTGCAGTTGTTCCAAGATCAGATTTTAGGAGGGACGCATGTGTGCCTCATCAAAGGTGATCCATCGCCTGAGCGCCCATGCTTGGTGCGAGTCCATGTGCCTGATACTCTTCGAGATCTTGTGCAAGTATCGTGGCAAGGACGAGGAAGTTGGCCATTGCCACAGGCCCTAAAGATGATTGCAGACGCCGGTGAAGGTGTTGTTGTAATTCTGGAGAATCGCGGTGATGAGCCGATTGAAGAGAGGCTGGCTCAATATGCTGGCGATACCTTGCCAAATCCTGGAACGCGGCTGGTTCCTTACCTGACAGTCGGAACAGGCTCGCAAATATTAAAGCATGCGAACGTTGGCAAAATGCGTCTTTTATCGACGCCAATGAAATTCAGTGCAATCTCAGGTTTCGATTTAGAGGTTGTGGAATATTTAGAATATAAGGGGTGAACCCATGCGAATGATCGAAGGACAATATACAAATGCCGATAGCCGCTACGCTATCATCGCGGGAAGGTTTAACCAGTTTGTCGTCGACTCACTGGTCGAAGGTGCTGTCGATTCGCTCGTCCGTCACGGAGTCGATGAAGATAACATAACAGTGGTTCGCGTTCCCGGTGCGTTTGAAATCCCGCTGATTGCGCAGGCGATCGCTGAGAAGGGTGAAGTCGATGCAATAATTGCATTGGGTGCCGTAATCCGTGGATCGACATCACACTTCGACTATGTCGCTGGTGAATCGGCAGGTGGATTGAACAAAGTGCAGATGGATACAGGTGTACCTTGTTCGTTTGGCGTCTTGACTGTTGATACGATTGAGCAGGCGATTGAGCGTGCGGGCACTAAGGCTGGGAATAAAGGTGCTGAGGCGGCGCTGGTTGCAATTGAAATGGTTTCTGTCTTGAGACAAGTTAGTGAGTGAAGCGGATCCTAATCAGCCGACTGCTTCACAGCGTCACCGAGCACGTGAAGCCGTGATCCAAGCACTCTATCAATGGGAATTATCGGGTTATCCGATGACTCAGGTTGCTGCTATGTTTCGTGCAGACAATAATTTGAAGCGGGCTGATGTCGTTTTTTTTCATGACGCGCTGACTGCAATCGATAAAACCCACGACGCCCTGGTTGATTCGCTGAAGCCGCATTTGTCTCGCGAGTTTTCTGAGCTGACGCCGATCGAACGGAACATTTTGGTATTGGGCGCCTATGAGCTCTCAGTTCGCATCGACATACCATTCAAGGTCGTGATTACTGAGGCCGTGGCCTTAAGCAAAAAATTCGGTGCTACAGACGGCCATAAGTTTGTCAACGGCGTTCTAGATCAACTGGCCACTAACACCCGCGCTATTGAGGTTCAGGCTCTCGAGTCTCGTGAACGAGTTTGAGCTGATTCGGACCCACTTCCAGAGGGATCCGTTAAATCCCTCTGTTGTTCTTGGTGTTGGTGATGATGCCGCGATTATCTCTCAACTCAGTGATTACGAAACAGTGATTTCTGTTGATTCGGTGGTTGCTGGTCGTCATGTCCCTCAAATCTGTCCCCCTGATGGATTTGCTGCACGCCTACTGGGTCGAGGCTTAAGTGATCTAGCGGCAATGGGTGCCGACCCTAAATATGTTTTGTTATCACTGACATTACCAACATTCGAGCCGGGTTGGGTCGACCACTTCGCTGATCGTTTTCACAAGCTATGTGTTCGCTTTGGTTTGGATTTGGTTGGGGGTGATACCAGTAAGGGTCCTCTAAGTGCTCACATCACGGTTATTGGTCATGTACCTAAAGGGTCAGCGATATCACGGAGTGGATTGAGACCGGGTGATGATCTTTGGCTGTTTGGTCCCGACCTGGGTGGAGCTCGGGCATATTTGGATGTACTCGATGGCCTAGAACCAAATCATGAAGTCTGGGCAGAGCGTTATTGGAGGCCCGAGCCACAACTTGTCGCTGGTTTATCGTTGCGAGGTATGGCCAGTGCTATGATTGATATCTCGGACGGGTTGTGCCAGGACTTATTTCATCTTTTGGATAATTCAGTGGGTTCGGCAACCGTCAAACTGCAATCAAACCTTATTCCCTTGTGTGATGATCTGGTTGATCGCTTCGGATTGGCGAAGGCGTTGGAATATGCGCTCACGGGTGGCGATGATTATTGCCTTCTGGCCTCAATTCCTCCGGGGCTCGAGGTTCCTGAACGCGGTCGTCGAATCGGGATAGTTGTAAAAGGTGACTCTGCGAGGATCCTGTTGGACGGAAAACCACTTCCTAGCAAATGGCAGCTTGGATGGGATCACAGTCGATGAACTCGCTGAAATTCTGGATTGCTGTAGGCCTTGGCAGCGGACTATCGCGCAAGGCTCCTGGTACGACGGGGACTCTGGGTGTCATGCCTTTGCTGGTTATGGTTTGGGATGCGTCCTTTATGGTCTGGGCGACTGGATTTATCGTGCTATGTGCCTTGTCGATTTGGAGTATCCCTGAGGCTGGACGAAGGCTTGGTGAGCCAGATCATGGGCAGATCGTGATTGATGAGTGGGTTGGGATGTGGTTGGCTGCGTATGGTGTCAATAGTTTCACGAACTTTCCCGTATGGATCGGTCTTTTGATCGGTTTTGTCGGGTTCCGGATTTTCGATATTGCGAAGCCTTGGCCAGTGTCTTGGTGCGAACAGAAGATCTCAGGTTCTTTGGGTGTTTTAATGGATGACGTCGCAGCAGGCGGATATGTTCTTATTCTTGGGCTGGTCTTTGGTATGCTTAGCGGCCATCCAGGATAAGAACATGACTATTGAACATATCGACAACTGCCAGCTTCCGACCCAATGGGGAACCTTCTCTATGCACGGATTCAAGGAGATTGCATCTGGGAAGGATCATATTGCTCTCGTTATGGGTGAACCCTGTCATGAGCAACCTGTTCTAGTTCGTGTGCATTCGGAGTGTCTGACCGGCGATGCCCTATTTTCTCAGCGTTGTGATTGCGGCGCTCAGCTAGAGCACGCGATGGCGGCAGTTGCGGCAAAGGGGTCGGGAATTGTTCTCTACTTACGTCAAGAAGGTCGGGGGATTGGTTTGTTAAATAAAATTCGTGCCTACCATCTTCAAGATGATGGAGCTGATACGGTGGATGCTAACGAATCACTAGGCTTTGCAGCAGACCAGCGTGATTACTCGATTGTCGGACCAATGCTAGCTCACTTTGGTGTCACTGAAGTGGAGTTATTGACCAATAACCCCAAGAAAGTTGAAGCACTTGAGGGGCTCGGTATTTCTGTGGTGAGACGTCACTCTATTGAAACGGGTTTGACGCCGCATAATCAAAATTACCTGAAAACAAAGCTCAATCGTTTGGGACACTTACTTAGTCAGTCTGAAAATTTCAGCTAAGCCGTTCTTCAATTGCTGCCTGAATTCCATGGGCGTCCAGACCGGTGCGCGACAGCATAAGATCTGGATTGGCATGTGCTTCATATCGATCAGGGAGCCCTAGGCTCAGTAAATCGACTGAAAGCCTTTGGTCAACGTAGTACTCGCCGACGGCAGA
>JBMZTF010000013.1:0-17774 GCA_049623565.1 Litorivicinaceae bacterium | reverse complement strand
CCGAAACCGTGGCGGTTCATGAAGTAGCCGATTAGGCCGGCGACTAGCATCACGTATACGTCCACAAAAGAGGAGCTAGATGAGTAGGCTCCGATGACCGCAAAGATAAAGACCGCGGGCCATAATAATTGCTTCGGTATAAACGTGACTAGCGAGAAAAATTTAGCACCAGCGAGGCCGATTGCCAGGAATGCAACGTTTGCGAATAGCATTGCACCGAAGATGGCATATAAAAACTCGGGCGTCTCATTCAGGAGGTACGGGCCGGGCCTAAACCCGTGCATAATCAGGGCCGCCAAGATAAGGGCTGTCGACCCCGAGCCTGGGATACCGAGCGCAAGTGTCGGAACCATGGCACCCCCGGCGGCTGAGTTATTTGCCGCCTCTGGTCCGACAATCCCTTCTGGTGTACCGGTCCCGAACTCATCTTTCTTTTTACTGAAGCGCTTGGCTTCGTTGTATCCAATGATTGCCGCTACGGTTGAGCCCTCGGCAGGCAAGATACCTATAAACGTGCCTATCCCTGACGAACGTAAGATACAGTTTTTCAATTCTTTGAGCTCTTCCCATGTCGGTAATTTCATGGCTTTTGCTTCGATCCGCTCGACGGTTTTGTTCAGTGTGCTGGATTGGCTTAGAAGCTCCCCCATAGCAAACAATCCGATCAGTACAGGAACAAAATGGATTCCTTCATCGAGATCTGGGATATCAAACGTGAACCGTTCGACACCGGTTGTCAGGTGGATTCCGACTGTCGCTAGTAGGACCCCTACCCCACCGGAAATTAGATTTCGAAGCGAGCTCTTGCCCGTCATCGAAGCTAGCATTGATAGAGCAAATACTGCTAAAGCGAAATATTCGGGGGGACGGAACTCAAGAGCGACGGCGGCTAAGGTCGGAGCAGCAACGATGAAGACGATCAGACTAATAATTCCACCCGAGACCGAGGAGACCGTTGCGAGGCCCAGAGCGCGTCCAGGCTCGCCGCGTTTCGCCATTGGGTAGCCGTCCAAGGCCGTCGCAACCGCGGGAGGCGCGCCAGGTGCATTAATTAAAATCGCTGTGATGGACCCACCAAACGTGCCCGCGCAATACAACGCGGCCATCATGGCGATAGCGGGGATCGGTTCTAACTGAATTGTAAATGGAGTTAAGAGTGCGATAGCCATCGGTGAACTGAGGCCCGGGAGTGCTCCGACGAGAACTCCGATCAAAACCCCCAGTGTAATTAAGATAATGTTTTCGATCTCTAAGAGGAGCGAGAAACCTTCAATGATTGCGTCCATCAGAATTGAACCTTTTTAATTTTTATAAAGTGATGCCAAAAATCCCGGAATCGAAATAGACGCTTAGGACTTTTGAGAAAACGAGAGACACAACGACGGGGAATATTCCTGCAAAGAGTAAAATTGTAACTAACTTCTTGTAGCCCCAAAGCCGCGGCATCACTAAACAGATAGTGATCATTGTTAGTAGCATCCCAAGGTAAGGGGACGCAAGCACGACCACAATAAGGAACGCGATAGTTATTTTCGTGAGAGGGTGAACCGGTTCGCTGCGGTCTTTGTCGATATTTTTTCCCTTCTTGGCCAAGAGAATATGCTCGAACGGCAGGAAGCAGGCGAGGGCACCAATTATCCATAACAACAACTGTGGGTACATCGCCGGTTGAATATTCTGGGCGAAGAGCGGAGATACCTCGTCAAACTGGGTTGTTAGGTAAAAGAGATAGCCGACACCGGCTAGAATGATCGCGGTTACAGCCAGATCAACTGGATGCACGAGCCCCGCGGCCCGCGCATCACCAGTTGTTGGAGCTGATGAGTTTTGATTATCCATCAACGTGCTCCCAGGGTATTACTTAACAATACCAAGTTCTTTGAGGGCCTGAGCGGCCTTCGCGTACTCTTCTTTAAGGCCCTTGTCCCAAACATCTGTACCAGCAACGCTTGATTCGACTTTTAGTCCAGCGGTCGCCAGGTAGTTAGCGAATACCTCGTGAGACATCGCTTTGACGAGACCTTTAGAGATTTTTTCTACCTTATCTCTCGGAGTCTTGGCCAGAACCGCATATCCACGGGTTGTAGAGGTCTTCACTTTGTAGCCCATTTCGTAGGAAGTACGGACATCCGCATAGTCTGGTAGGCGTTCTTCTGCCAGCAGTACGAGAGGTATAGCAGACCCGTCGGCGATTAATGTCGCTGCCTCACTCACGTTCGGTAAAGTCGCATCGATCGCACCAGACAATAGAGCCTGAAGCATTTCACCGCCCGAGCCAAACGGAACCACCTTGAACTTGATGCCGGCCGCCTTTGAGAGCTGCGCGAGACCAATGTGTTCGGTACCACCGACCTGGGCTACGCCGAAATTCAGGGTCCGTTTCTTTGACGCTGCGACTAGTTCCTCGAACGTTTTTGTTTTACTTTTCGAGCCAACAACCAAGAACGTGGGATCGTCCATCGCACGCGCTACGCCAACAATATCGTCTATTTTCATGTCCGACTTACCCTGTACCATCGTGTAAAGGTGGGACTGGGTCAGCGCCATGATGGTACATCCGTCGGCAGGCTTGGACAGAACATAATTCTGGGCCTTCGCCCCGGATCCGCCACGTTTACTTATAACGAACATGTCCTGTGAAAGCGTGCGACGTGACCGAATCATCATCATCCGCGCGGTAACATCAGTCCCTCCGCCATACGACGAGTGGATTACCACTTCGATAGGCTTATCACACACCGGAGGGTCTTTCTTTTTATCGCCATGTGAGGCGGCAAACGCTGTTGACGACAACGCGAAGGTTGTGCAAACGGCGAGGGTAGTCTTTTTGAGAGTATTCATAGGAATCATCTTGTTCCCCTTTATTATTGATTTAAGTTCGAACTAAAGGCATCCGAGATACCTGGCTCTAGGGTCACGAAACCGGTGTATATTGTCAACACAATGTGTGAGCTTAATTCGATAAACCCGATAGAATTTTCGTACATAGGGAAGATCGGTAAAATTTTTGTCAACAATCAGGTATTTAAAATGAACGACCAGCACACGCTTACGATCTTGCCCGGTGTCTACGATGGTTTGGGCGCATCGATCGCGCGACACGTGGGTGCCAAGGCGGTCTACGCCAGTGGGGGCGCTATAGCGCGGAGTTTTGGGCTACCAGACCTGGGGTTGGTCTCTATGACGGAAATGGCCTCGAGACTCGAGTCGATAGTTTGTGCCTTTGACGGGACGGTCTTTGCGGACGGGGACACGGGCTACGGTGATACCCAGCACGTTCGGCGGATGGTCCAAATGTTTGAGGCCACTGGTATCAAAGGGGTACATATTGAAGACCAGAGCTTCCCAAAACGTTGTGGCCACCTCGAAGGCAAGTCGCTAATTTCGAAAGATTCGATGTGCCGTAAAATCGAGTCCGCAGTGAAAGCTCGGCGAGCCGATGATTTCTTAATCATCGGGAGAACTGACGCGATCGCGATTGAAGGATTCGACATAGCAATTTCGCGCGCACAGTCAATGGTTGAGTCAGGCGCAGATATTGTTTTTATTGAGGCCCCAGAGACGGCGGAACAAGTCGAGTCGATACCCGGTTTATTCGACGTACCGGTATTGATCAACATGTTCCCCGGCGGCAAAACACCGTACACCAGCCCAGACTCGTTAGAGGGATTTGGGTACCGGTATATGATTGTACCTTCTGATGTACAGCGGGCCTGCATTCAGGCTACCGAGTCAGTCCTGAGGTCAATCATCGAGAAAGGTAACTCCGAGTCTGTGTCCGATTTATTGAGCCCCCTAGGGGACCGTGATCGCTTCGTTGATCAGGATCGCTGGCTGGAGGAGTCTTCACATGGGTGAGTTGAGGATCTTATCCGAGCAAACCGTGAAGCGTTGCCTGGAAGACGAAATCGACGCCTGCTTCGAGGTATGCGCGGAAGCTTACCGTTACTACGGTCGAGTGGGCTCGGTGTTATCAGAGCCGAGCTCGCTATATCTCCAGTTACCATCTGACCAGCCAAAAAAATGCCGGTTAAAGGGAGCGCACTTTACTGATACCGGAGTCGCAGGCTTCCGTCTCGCGAGCCCAGGTGCTTACTATACTTGGGTGGTCGACTCGCAGACCGGTCAACCGGAGGGATTGGTTGCCGAGAACTGGCTACACCGGCGACGTACGGCGGTCACTGGTGCTCTAACACTCCGTTGGTTGCGTCCTGATCTCGGGGTAGTCGCCTTGGTCGGTGCCGGTAAGATTGGGTTCGAGTGCGCCGTCGCGTTAGGGCACGCGTTCCCGGACGCGAGTATTATCTTGGGTTGCCGCGACGAGGGACGGGCTGAGCTCTTCAGGGACAGACTACCAAACTCTGTCTCGTCGCGAATGAGCATCCAAGCGATAGAACCTGCGGTACGAGGCACGGAGGCGGTGCTGACGATCACTAAGGCAAGTACTGCATTTATTCAAGGCGATTGGCTACGGGACGGAGCGGTCGCCCTTTCCATGGGTGGTGTTCCTGAGTTTCAATTCACTACCTGGCAACGGAGCCAGCATTTTGTCCTTGACGATTTGGGTTACGCGCTGAAGCAGGGTGATCTCCACCATTGGGTGAAATCTGATGGTTTAAGTGTAGAGGAGATTCAGACTCGAACGACGGCTTTGATTGGTGATGTGGCGCTGGACCCCGAAAAATATCAATCCATTTGTAGTGGATTGACGCTGGCTGTGATCCAAGGCATGGCCGTCTGCGACGTCGCTATGGCTGGACTGGTACTGGAAAGAGCCAGCGCCTTGAACGCGGGCAGGGTTATTGATCTCGATTCTTGCTAGGCGGCGAATGTTTTCAGCTGCGTGCGGTGCATGATACGCCGAGTATTTCCGTCGAACGCGTCTCGTCTGTGCATCACGAGATGGTTTTGCCACATCACAACGTCACCAACTTCCCACTCGTTGTGCCAGGTCCACTCTGGGTCAGTGGCGTGTGACCAGACTTCATCGAGCAGCCGATTACTCTCGTCCACGGTTAAACCCACAATATAGGCATGCGGTCGGCGGCCGAGAAACAGGGCTCTATTGCCCCTCGTATCTGTCCAGACCATTGGATGTCTCGCTCCCGGAGTTTCTGAAGGGTCCGTAATCTCGCTGTACCCTTTTCTCAGCATTCCGGCGCTGTTATGAGCCGCGTCATGGATCAATGTTTTTCCTTCGATCTCTTTTTTGAGGGAGTCTGGCAGCGCCTCATATGCGCGAATCATACTAGAGAAATACGTGTTGCCTTGTCCCGCCGGCACCTCCAGCGAGTACAGGATCCCAGCGACAGGGGGTTGCTCGATATAAGTCATATCCGCGTGCCAAACGGCTTCGCCGTCACCGAGATTCCCTATTGGTGTCCCGTCTGGCGTCTTGACGTTTGAAATCACATTAATCTCGGGGTATTCCGGTAGGAATGTAATCCCGTATGGATTTGGGCCTGGCGGATCAAGCTCCCCAAAATATTTGCTGAATCGGAGGAGGTCATCATCTCTGATTGACTGGTTTCTAAATCGTACGACGAGGTGCTCGTCCCACGCAGCCTTAATATTTTCAATAACACCAGAGCTAAGGGGTTTCGAAAGATCTATACCAGCGATATTGGCTCCGATGTTGGGGGATAGCCACACAATCTCCATGTTAAATCTCCGTCTCTCCGTATATCGCCACTCTTACTGTCTGGGCATCGATGACTCGCCGATTTAGGTTCAGTGAGTCTGCTTTTTTAAGTACCAAGTGTCCACCGTCAAATTTGAGGTGTGGATCCAAGATCCGTGAATCATCTTGGATCTTGAAGCACCCATTGAACTCACCGGCACGGTCTAGGTACCGCTCAGATACCAGTGCTTCTAGATAGCAATTAATGTCCGAGCCCAGGCCATCGCCAAGCACGACTTGAATGCCGAGTTCATGAGCTTTTTCAATGGCGTTACACAGGTTAACTAGCGAGCCAAATCGTTTCAGTTTGACTTTACAAAAGCCGACCCCGGGCATCAAAGATGCACGCTCAATATCTGCGATGCTGCAGATTGGTTCGTCCAGCATTAAGGGAACAGGGGATGCTTTAGCGACTCGCCCATTACCAGCCCAATCGTCGGTATCGCAAGGCTGTTCAAATAATTCGCAAACACCGGGATCGAGTACTTGACTGAGCTCGATGGCGTCGTTTACGGAATATGCACGGTTGGCATCCACACGAATCGTTCCTCGATTTCTGAGTCTGTCTTGTATGATCTGAACCCGCTCCCTGTCAGCCTTGACGTCTTTCCCGACCTTGATCTTAAAAGTTCTAAACCCTAGCTCAATTTTTTCATTAACCTCGATCGCTATCTGCTCTCGCGTTGTTGCTGAAAATGCAGTTAAAACTGGGATGCGGAGATCATTTTCTGGGGTCCATCGCCCCGGTTCCTTGAGCTGGTCGAGAGCGTTCAGTATGGCCGAGGCGGCAACAGGGCTCTGGGTTCGTTCACTACTCAATTGATCAAAGACCGCGTTGATATCTGAGCCAACTATCGCTTCTGCAGAGGAGGTTAGGAACGACCAGCCACCCTCGCGTGTTTCAGAGCTGGACCCGGGGGAGATATGTTGCTCACCAAAGGCTGTCTCACCGTCACTGGTAGTTATCGTTACAAGATAGGGTTCGAATGACTCGAATGTCCTGTAGCTAAGCGCGTAGGGCTTAATAAGCGGTAGGTCAAGGTGCCGGACTTCGATACCCTGGATCGCTGTCATAGCATAGTCCAGGGGAACGTTTTTCGATGGTTCTCTTCGAATGCTGTGATTGCATCGTTGAATTCCAGCGACAGATCGATTTCGTTTAAGCCATTCATAAGGCAACGCTTTTGAAACGGATCTAGGTCGAAGTAAACCACTTCTCCGGACGGTAGTGTGATGCTCTCTTGATCAACGTTGACCGATACTTGCGGCGGTTGTGCGCGGTCGAGCTCCTCTTGAATCGATAGTATGGTTTCTTGCTCTAACCGGGCGGTTAGGACACCGTTTTTGAGACAGTTTGCTGCAAATATTTCTCCAAAGCTTGGCGCGAAAACAGCCCGAAATCCGGAGTCATAGAGTGCGTAAACAGCCCCCTCTCTTGAGCTTCCAGACCCAAAGTTTGCGCCAGCAAACAGAATTTTAGCGGTCTCGAATTTCCGCTGATTTAGCGAGAAGTCCGTATTGATGTTTCCGGCGTCTGTGCGTCGGATGTCGTGGAACAAATACTGTGCATAGCCCACCGCTCGTGGCTTTTTGATGAATCGTGCAGGAAATAATTGGTCTGTATTGACGTTTGCCAGGCGTAGTGGTGCGGCGATCGCGTTGAGTTGAATTAAAGGCTCCATGAGCATGCCTCCTCGTAGGAGCTGATATTCTCGAATCGGCCCGTGATCGAGGCCGCGGCCGCCATAGCTGGGCTGACGAGGTGGGTACGACCTCCCTGTCCCTGTCTGCCCTCGAAATTTCGATTAGAGGTTGACGCGGCGCGTTCACCGCTTGCTAGCATGTCGCCATTGATACCGACACACATGGAGCATCCCGGAGCCAGCCATTCGGCGCCGGCGAGTCGGAAAATCTCATCTAGGCCCTCGGATTCAGCGGCTCGTTTGACTTGCTCGGAGCCGGGGACAATCATCGTCGGGATCCTACAAGTCTGTCCTTTCATCACCTGCGCGGCGACCCTCAGGTCCTCAATACGACTGTTTGTGCAGGAGCCGATGAATACACGGTCAAGTTGGATCGATTGGATCAGCTGATTTGCATTCAGCCCCATGTACTCCAGAGCTCTCATCATCCGCCCCTTTCGTTCTGGATCCTGCTCCATGTCTGGGTCAGGGATACACCCGGTGACGTCAGTCACCATCTCCGGATTCGTACCCCAGGTCACCTGTGGGACAATCTCTATTGCTTCTATCCGCACCTCGCGGTCAAAGACCGATCCCGGTTCTGTCTTAAGTGTCCGCCAGTAGTCAAGAGCCTGGTCCCACAGCGATCCGTTGGGTGCTATTGGTCTGCCTTGCATGTAGTCGAATGCTTTTTGATCGGGCGCGATAAGGCCTGCCCTCGCGCCTGCTTCGATCGACATATTACAGACCGTCATTCTGGCTTCTACCGATAGTTCGTCGATTGTGTCGCCACAATATTCAATGGCGTAGCCGACGGCTCCGCCGCTACCGATCGTTTTGATTAAAAATAGGATCAGGTCCTTGCTTGACACCCCCGCCTGCCTCTTACCTGAGATTGTCACTCGTAGTGTTTTTGGCTTTGATCTCCAGAGCGTCTGCGTGGCGAGGACGTGTGCGACCTCGGAAGAACCGATGCCGAACGCGTAGGCGCCTAGGGCTCCATGTGTAGACGTATGGGAGTCCGCTCCGGCAATCACAAGACCTGGCTGAGTGATGCCAAACTCGGGTCCAACGACATGTAAGATGCCCTGGTAATCATGGCCTAGGCCGAATAGTTCGATGCCATAGGTTGCGGTATCTGATGTGATCAGCTCGACCATGTTCCGTATCTCTGGGTCCCGGATGCCTTCGACTCCGAGCTCTCTGTTTCGTGTTGGTACGTAGTGATCTGAGAATCCAAACGCCTGCTTGGGGTTACGAATAGTCCGGCCCTCGCGTCGTATTTTGTCGAACGCGTGAAAGGAGTTTTCCTGTAGGAGGACGCGGTCCACATACAGAAGCGACTCGTTTCCTTTGTCGGTAACGACGTGTGTGGACCAAATCTTGTCAAAAAGGGTAGAGGGCATGAGTTTCGCTCGATTTTTATTGATATTCTGTTGACAATGCCAGCTCGAATATCGCACTGTTCGTGCCTTGAATCAACGTCTTCACTTGACAGCGCTTCTTTGTACTAGCCGAAACAAACAAAAATTGTAGACAATAGTGGGCGATATCGACTTCCTGTTTATTTTTCTGGTAGCTGCCGCGGCGTTTAGTTCTGCGGTTTTTCATTCGTTTTCCGGTTTCGCAGGGGGGCTTGTGCTCGCGGTCATGCTGGCGCCACTTCTAGGGATTAAAGAAACGGTTCCAGTGGTCGCGACGGCTTTGATCATCAGTAACATCGCCAGAATTTGGGCGTTTCGGAAATCGGTCGCTGTTAAGGAATACCTGGCGGTATTCCTAACTGGCCTGCCGTTTATTGTGCTCAGCGCCTATGTTTATGTGTCTCTGCCGGTCGGGGTCGTCGCTTTGGTGTTGGGTCTGTTCTTATTGGTCTCGATCCCTCTCAATAGAATTCTCAAGAAGAAAGAGGTCAAGGTCGGCCTGCAAGGCTTGGCGCTTGCCGGTATCCCTTATGGAATTGTTTCAGGTAGCACGTTTGGTGCGGCTGTGATGTTGGTGCCTTTCCTTATAGGTGCGGGTCTGGCTGGTGAGATCATGATTGGGACCGTTGCGATGCTAGGGTTTAGCTTGAATGTCACCAAAACAATCGTGTTCGGGATGTCTCCGCTTTTGACCAACGAGCTTATGGTTACCGGTATATTGGTCGGTCTTTGTACAATTCCCGGCGCCTTCGTTGGGCGCTGGTTGGTGCGAAATACGTCCGTCCGAGTACATGCGCAATTCATGGAGATCTTTATCGCGTGTGGCGGAATATTATTTCTCTACGAGGCCTATCAAAACTGGGTTTAATCCATGACAGTGCTTCCAACCCCGCCCCAAGAATATACCCACATACTAGCCCGTGCTTCGGCCACCAAGGTCGATGTGGATGGGTTGGGTGTGCAGCTTTATCGGTGGGGCAGTGGATCGAACTGTTTTGTGTTGTTGCACGGCGGCTATGGTTCATGGGCCCACTGGATCAAAGTTATTCCCCAGCTTGAATCGCATGCTACTGTGATTGCGCCTGATATGCCGGGCTTCGGTCTGTCAGATACCCCCGTTGAACCGCACACGGCCGAGTCAGTTGCCGGGCCGCTCGCCTCGGCACTTATTGAACTCATTGGCCAGAAAAAAATCATACTCGCGGGATTTTCTTTTGGTGGTGCTATAGCGGGGCATGTTGCATCCCTAATATCGCAGCAGGTTAAACATTTGGTGCTGCTCGGTCCCGGGGGGACCGGTGCGCCGCGCGGTGAGATGCCTGATTTAATTCGGCGCACCAAACAGATGAGCCGCTCAGAGATTCGTGAGGCCCATCGCAGAAATCTTGAAATTCTGATGGTCAAAGACCCTTCTTGTATCAACGATCTCGCGCTGTACATCCAGGAAATGAATACTGGAATGCATCGTCTGAAGAGTCGTCCGATATCGGCTACTGATACACTGGTGAAAGCGTTGGAAGGTGCGCGTTATCCCGTCACGGTGTTATTCGGCGAGTTCGATGCATCGGTGGGTAGCTACCGTCTCGAGCGTGAAAAAATTCTGAGGCAGACCGTTCCTCATGTATCGATCGAAGTGACTCGTGATGCGGGTCATTGGCTGATGTGGGAGTCTGACACACTAGTCGCTGATCGGCTGTTGGCCCTGCTCCCTAAATAAACCCAGCCTCTCACACGTGTCCCGAAAATCTGGACGCTCGAGGACTGCTGTTTGCCGTGCGACATTGTCTGACCACGTGCTTTTTTCCGGTTCTCCAAACTTCTCTGGGTACCTTGCCTTAGGTGGGCCGGAAACACGGTTGAGTGTCTTGTCGTATTGATCGATCTCTTTGAGATCGAGCGGTTTGTAGGTGTCGCGATGAATAACAACCGACTGCGGTAGTCGGGGCAATATCTTTTTCTCCTGGTTTTTTGGGTAGCCAAGTGCGCACGCGCATATTGGGAACGCGCCCTCGGGTAGCTCGAGCAGTCTAGCAACAGAGTCGGTGGATTCTCGAACCTTGGATACTGGGCACGTACCGATGCCAAGACCCTCGGCGGCGGCAATCATAAATGCAAGTGCGAGGGAGGCATCGACGGTCGTGTTGAGGAAAGCGTCGGTTCGTTCCCAACGGTATTCGTGATTTCTGGCGAGATTTATCTGTTGCGTTCGGTGCGTGTCTCCGATGACAAAAACCAGCATCGGTGCATCAAATGCCCAGTTAGTAGATGGAAACATCTGAACGAGTTTGGCTCGGATTAGAGGGCTAACTACATCGACAAAACTATACTGTTGGAGGTTTGATTTGCTGGGTGCGGATTGTGCGGCCGCAAATAAGAGCTGCTTGATCTCGTCGTTTATCGGTTGATCGGAGAATGTCCTGCAGGACTGATGAGATAGGATAGTGTCTATAGTCCGGCGGCTTTCGTTCTTTGGGACAGGGTTGGGGGATCCGTATCGCAGATGCTCGGTTAGAGGCTTATTCATAGTTTGACCTTTTGGTAAAATGTAGTCAGGTGTGATCTTGGATGATCCAGCCCGTCATCTATTGGTTTCCAGGGGATACCGCCATGACCCGAAAGCGCTGGCAGAAGACTGTGTTCCCAGTCTAGGTAGCCCTGAGCATCCTTGAGGTCGCCCAGGTGCCTGTTCGGGAAAAACCGGGCCTGATCTATCGGTTGTGTCTCGAGATCGATATCTGATGTGTCTATTAAGTGCGTGGGTATAGAGTTCCAGTCGATGCAGACCGGCTCTGACAGGTCGAGCTGCTTGACTAACTCCGTTGTGTGCGTGATCTGTGAGTAATCGCACACAAATAGGCATCGATCAAATTTTGAGATTGCAGTGAATTTTGATCTGGGTAGCCATTTCGAATTATTGAGTCGGCTCCTCTTAAATGCCTTGCTGGAGCGGATATCGAAAATGCAGTCGACATCGAGCCAGTTTTCATCCCAGTTGACGCTTATCGTGTTGTCGTGTCTGGAAGGCACTGGTTCTGGTATATATTTTTCTCTTAGCTGTGCATCCCATCCCATGCGGCGAAGCCACAATACTGATACCGCGCAATCCAACTGATTGGGCCCTTGAACGACTATGGGCAGGTTGTGCGTGCCCAGGTACTGATCTGTGCTCTGAATCAGTGTGGTTGGGGATATGTCATTGTCAGCTATTTGATCTTCGCTGACGGTGATGAGTCGATAATGAGTTCCTGTCTTGGACCATTGTTTCTCGAGATCTTTTGTTACCACGGGTAAGTTAAATTTCTCGATCAGGTGGTGAGCTTTCCTTGCCATGGATTCATTAGACAAAAGATTTACAGCAGATCGTTCATTGTTGAATGAACGGTCCCCGCCTGCGAGCTCCCAACCTTGTGTGCCGCCGATTATAAAGTGGACAGGCGCCTCAAAATCCTGGTCGGCCATGGTCTGTGCTGCGATGATGCCCCGGGTACGACCCGCGCAGTGGACGTAGATTGAACTATTGGAAATTGAAAGTGCTCCGAGCCGTCCGGTGGGGCAGTGGATTGAATCCGGTAGGCTGAACTTCTGGTACTCTAAGAAAGGTCTTACATCAAATTGATACCGAGGTGGCGATTCCATGGCTGCTTTAGGGGCGATGGTCCTAATATTGCCGGTGTCCTCTACCCATTCGCCAAATGCTTTTGATGGAGTGTATTCTCCGCCCCATGTCGGGAGCCCGCTGTTTTTCCAGCTACTGAATCCTCCATCGATTAGTCGAGGTTGAAGGTTTGTGATTTGAGTAATCACCATCGCCGCCCATAGCGAAAGGGTCTCTTCTTGTCCGATAATCAGGGCGACCCCTGTTTCGCTTCCGAACAATTGATTGAGTTTCTCTTCAAGGCTATCAATGGGTGCATTGATGGAAAACACGGGGTGCTCATCGACATATGTTTTGCGGTCACGTACATCGATAAGAGCGATACGCTTGGTCCGCCGAAGTAGGTCAAGAGCTTCACTGACCCGTATGACCTGAATTTTATTCTGCGTCGTATTATCAAGCGTCACCATAACACTCACTTCGTTATCACGTTTTGATAGGAAACTTTTAAATATTGTCGGTATCTGTGGCTTATATAACCTTAATCTCGGCAAATCCTCGCTGGACCATCATTCAGCTGGTTTTCCTACTTGCTAGAAGTTTTCGTGGTTCCTTATACCTTGTAACCGGATTGATTGGCGAGGAAGATCAGGCTTACCGCCCGACCACCCACGTTGCCATATTTCTAGACATTCGAAGTGTTTGATCTCCGGCAGCTACTGGTTGTCACACCCGTCCGCTTGATAGATTATCAACGCGTTATCATCTTTGTGTTTTAGATTTCATTCACACCGTGCACATAATTTACTTTCCAACCTTGGTGACCAGATGCGCATAACAGCAATCCATGAATCAGTTGAATCAATTGCCTCAGATATTCAGAACGCTTATATAAATTTTTCGAAGATGACTTGTTCGGTCGTCGCCGTCGTGACCGATCAAATAATTGATGGCAAACCGGTCGTTGGGTACGGATTTAATTCAAATGGCCGATATAACGCGTCTGGTATTTTAAAGGACCGTTTGATTCCGCGATTGCTTGAGGCAGACCCAGGTCGATTAATCGATGGCGATGGATATCTCGACCCCCATCGGGCGTGGGACATTATGATGACTAACGAAAAGCCTGGTGGGCATGGCGAGCGGTCCGTGGCAGTCGGTGTTCTTGATAT
This sequence comes from Litorivicinaceae bacterium, assembly GCA_049623565.1. GTDB lineage: Bacteria > Pseudomonadota > Gammaproteobacteria > Pseudomonadales > Litorivicinaceae > HIMB30. The sequence goes on along the minus strand of JBMZTF010000013.1, from coordinate 4,221 downwards.
GGCGCTTTGGGACGCGCGTGCAAAGATGCAAGGGGTCCCACTGTACCAACTTCTCGCGGAGAGGGCTGGGAGGCAGGCCGATTCTAGGGTTTGGGTTTATGCAGCCGGGGGCTACTACTACCCTGGCAAAGATATCGTCGGCCTCCAAGATGAGTTCCGACACTATCAGGACTTAGGCTACACCGTCTGTAAAATGAAAATTGGGGCGGCTGATCTCGCTCATGATTGTGATCGTATCGAGGCAGCATTGAAGGTCGTCGGCGAAGGAAATCTATGCGTCGATGCCAACGGGCGATTCGATTTGAAAACCGCGCTCGCATATGCAGAGGCGTTGAGACAGTATCGACTATTCTGGTACGAGGAAGCGGGTGACCCATTAGACTTCGAGATACAGACAGCGCTAAGTGAGGCGTATAACCTGCCAACTGCGACGGGCGAAAATCTATTTTCGCATCAAGATGCTCGTAACCTGCTCCGTTATGGTGGCATGCGTCCGGAGCTAGACTATCTTCAGTTCGATTGCGCCCTATCCTATGGTCTGGTCGAGTACTACCGAACACTCAGTGTCTTGTCAGAGTATGGTTGGTCGTCACGGCGGGTCGTCCCGCACGGGGGGCATCAGATGTCTTTGCATATTGCGGCTGGTTTGGGGCTGGGCGGTAATGAATCCTATCCCGGTGTTTTCCAGCCCTTCGGAGGTTTTTCCGACGAGTTAACGGTCACAGACAGTTATGTGGGGCTACCTACATCGCCAGGACTCGGGCTCGAGAACAAGGCAAATTTTAGGACCATGCTGGTCAGTGCGTTTGGTGATCAGTTGAGGTTTTAAATGATCCAGTGGATTCCAGCAATCACCCAGGCTGCTAGAACAGTCGTTTCAGCGATGATTAGTGCGACTGACCAAATTCCATAACGCGCGATATCTTGGAGTGAGGTCTTCACTCCTAGTGCTGCGATCGCGGTTACCAAAAATGTGCTCGATATAATATTCGTTGCTTGAATGAGCGTCTGGGGAATGGCGCCGAGTGAATTTACGGCGACGAAAAAACAAAAAGCGATTAAAAAATACGGGAAGGAAACATTACCAGTCGGGGTATCGGACCGCCCCGTGATGGTCAGCGCGATGATCATCACAACCGGGACTAATAGGGCTACCCGAAACAACTTAACTATAGTCGCAGTATCGCCGGTACTAGTATTCATGCCGTAGCCGGCTCCTACCACTTGTGCGACGTCGTGGATCGTCCCACCCAGAAACAACCCAGATCGAAAGTCGTCAAATCCGAGCTGATCGGCGACGATCGGATAAAGAATCATTGCAACTGTCGACAGCGTTGTAACCGTGACAACAGTGACGATTGTAGCGTTTTCATTTTCTCGGTTGCTGGGCAGGACACTTGAGATAGCGAGCGCCGCTGAGGCGCCGCAAATTCCTACTGAGCCTCCGCTAATGATTCCGAACGTCCGGCTGCTTCTGAACAATTTCGAGAGAAGTACCCCGACGATTAGAGACAGTAGAATACCTCCTGCGATCCATCCCAGGATGTCATAACTCAAGGTGGCGATATCGTCGAGGGTAATTCTTAGGCCTAGGAGAGCGACTCCAACTCTCAAGATAGTTCGGGAGCTAAACTCAACTCCTTGCCGGTAGGTCGGTGACTTATCCAAGAATCCAAGACCCATCCCTAGGAGTAATGCAAACAACATTTGGGGCGCACCGTATTGCGTTCCTAGGAAGGCTGCGACGAGCCCTATGCAGAAGCAAAGGAGAGCGCCTGGAGTAAGGTCTCTCAGTCTAGCGTAAATCATCAAGAGCTTCGCTTAGGTCGGAAATGGATTCTGCCACGATTTCCCAGTCGTCAGAGGGCTCGAGGTCGATGGATTGGTCCGGGCCGTGCTCCGTTGGGCGCCTGATAAAGGCAGTCTGGAGTCCCCGGGCCCTGGCTGCTGTTAGGTCTGAGTTATGTGCCGCAACCATCATGCATTCCGCGGGCTCCAAACCGAGTGCCTCACATGCTCGGGTGTATGCCTCGGGCGCCGGTTTATATGTGCGAACAATTTCGGAGCCGAGGATTATGTCCCAAGAGAACTGGTTGTACTTTGCTAGATTGACAGTGAGAGCGAGGTGGCCGTTTGATTGTGATGCGCAGATAAACCGATTCTTCAGTCGTTCAATTCCAGCCGCACTATCAGACCAACAAGGTAGGCGATGCCACGCCATTACCAGCCATCTTTGGTGTTCTTTCAAACCAAGATCGAATTCAAGTTCCTCAGCGACCGTCCTTAGATTTTCCGAATGGAGCACGTCAAGGTCAACATAGTCTCTGCTTCCATTACGTATGGGTTCCATTGACGGCTCGTATCGCGCGCGCCATGCATCCGCAACAATGTCAGGCTCATGCTTTGAGGGGTAGGTTTGGAAGTGGACTCTCAGATCCCGAGTGATGCCAGATCGCCAGTCAACAACCGTTCCGAACACATCGAATAGTAACGCTTTTGGTATCATTGTGATTGTTCAATGTGCACGAGAAGGTCGTTAAAGCGCTCGCCTTGAATCATGACGTGCTGTCGAGCAACGAGATCGGCCCTGTCCGCGTCACCTCGTTTTACCGCTTCGATGATTTCACAATGTTCTTTAAGTGACTGCGACATGCGCCCCCTAACACGGAGCTGCAGGCGCCTGAAGGACTGGAGTCTTCTGCGTAGCGCGCGCGTTTCGTTTGCCAGGAACTCGTTTCCGCATGCGTTATATATGCACTCATGGAACTCTACATTTCGGCGATAGTAGAGGTCACTGTCGTTTGCCTCGATAGCATCTTCGCATCCAGCGTTTGCCTGGTCCAACGCGCTAAGTAGTGTATCGCTGATGCGGCGTGCTGCCAGGCGTGCGCACATACCCTCGAGCTCGCTCATCACCTCAAACATTTCGATCATTTGACGGAGTGACGGGGACTTTACAAAGCAGCCACGCTTCGGGATTTGCGTTGCTAGCCCTGACCCTACGAGTTGGAGAAGTGCCTCGCGCACAGGGGTGCGCGATACTTGAAATCGTTCGGCTAGCGAGGCTTCGTCGAGCCTTTCGCCATCTTTTAGTTGCCCCGTCGCTATCTGCTCTTCGATCCCTTGAAAGACTCGGGTAGCGGCTCGATTACTCATGTTAGGAATCTCGTTGCATGTTATTTTTGTATACGATATTTTCTGTGCTGCATACACAATATGCAAGCCGTCATAACTCATAACAATCGGCAGGAGCCTGTAATGAAAGTAAAATCCTTTGTAGCCGCTGCGGTTGGTGCAGCGTTCATTAGTTCAGTCGCTAATGCGGCAGAGCTTCGTCTCTCACACCAGTGGTCAACAAAAGACGTTCGTCATAAAGTGGCGGAGATTGTCGCCAACCATGTGAAAGACGCAAACGTAGATCTGGATATCAAGATCTTCCCATCGAAGTCTCTCTTCAAGCCACGTGAGCAGTATAAGCCTTTGTCCCGTGGGCAACTTGATATGACAGTACTTCCGTTGTCATACGCTGGGGGTCAGCAGCCTTCATACAACCTTACCTTGATGCCAGGGCTCGTGAAAAATCATGATCACGCGGCGAGGTTGAACTATTCCCCGTTCATGGACGCGATACAGGAAAAAATGGCCGGGGATGATGTCATGGTCCTGGTTCACGGGTATCTAGCGGGCGGTTTTGTTGGGAAAAACAAATGCGTCTCGCATCCAGATGATGTCAAGGGTCTACAGATGCGGGCCGCAGGAAAGTCATTTAACCAGTTACTCGCCGGTGCCGGCGCATCGATTGCTTCAATGGCTTCTTCGGAAATCTACAACGCGATGCAGACCGGTGTTCTTGACGGTGCAAATACATCGTCTTCATCATTTGTCTCGTACCGCATCTATGAACAAGTTAAGTGCTATACACCAGCCGGTGCTCAAGCCCTTTGGTTTATGTACCAGCCGCTGTTGATGAATAAGTCAACTTTCGAGGGGTTGAACGGTGCACAGAAGAAGGCTTTGTTGGATGGAGCGAAGAAGGCTGAGGCCTATTACCTAGACGAAGCAAAGAAGCAGGACGCGAATTCGGTCAAGGTCTTCAAGGAGGCCGGTGTTCAAATCAAAGAGATGACGACATCAGAGTTCCAGGCATGGCAAAATTTGGCGAAGGAAACCTCTTACAAGCAGTTTGTTGCAGACTATCCTGAGGGCCAACGCTTCTTAGAT
>JBMZTF010000012.1:0-18362 GCA_049623565.1 Litorivicinaceae bacterium | reverse complement strand
TGAAGGCAATCGTTCACGCACACCCCAAGTGGTCAACGTTCCTAACAATGACTGGCCACGAGTATCAACCGGTCTACGCGCAAGGTACCTTGGTGTACCCGCTACCGCTCTTGGACTCACCGAACTCAATCAATAATCCGGTGATGGCCGGCAGACTAGCGGACACGCTCGGTGAACGTCCAGCGGCTCTGATGAAGGCCCACGGCGCGGTCACCGTAGGCGAAACTATCCAGGACGCGTTCGTACTAGCCAATTATTTGGAAGAGAACAGCTACCGGCAGTATATGGCGATGAAGATCGGTACACCTTACGCTTTCAGTTCGGAGGAAATTGAGAAGTGTCAGGAGAAGCTGTGGAGCCCTGCCCTCTTCGATCGAACATGGAATCACTTCAGGTCGAAGCTTGCGCCGACCAGACCTTAAGCATTGCTGATGACGAAACTGACACACGATACCGAAATTAACCTCGCGGGTGTAATGGGTTACCCCATCACTCACTCGAGGAGTCCGCTGATGCACAACACCTTGATGCAAGAAAACAATGTGCGTGGTGTCTATATACCGATTGAGATCAAGCCGGGTACGTTGGGCCCGGCTCTCGAGTCGTTACCGAGGCTTGGGTTTAAGGGTGTGAACCTTACTATGCCGCTCAAGCAAGAGGCGATCGCAACGGTCGATGAATTGGATCCGGTAGGGAAACTTATGGGGGCAGTCAGTTGTATTGTCGTCAGGCAAGACAACTCTCTCCTTGGCGTCAATAATGACTGGCTCGGCTTCCGGGACAATCTAAACTCCACCTTCCCCGGATGGAAATCGACAACACGGTCAGCGCTTGTTTTGGGGGCCGGAGGTGGCGGGTTGGCAATTGTGTATGCGCTGGTCCAAGAAGGCGTTAAGGAAATTGTAATTACCAACCGTTCGCAGGAGCGAGCAGAACAAATTGCTGATATTTTCAAGAGCGAAAATATCCAGGTAAGACCATGGTCAGAACGTCACTCACTGGTCGCTGACAGCGACCTGATTGTGAATACCACCAACCAGGGCATGACCGGGCAGACTCCACTTGAGTTATCGCTCGACTCCGCCAAGTCAAACGCGATCGTTGCTGATATTATTTACGTCCCTCTAGAGACCTCACTGATCGCTGAGGCAAAACTAAGGGGGCTACGCACGGTCGGTGGACTAGGGATGCTGTTACATCAGTCCCGCCCGGCCTGGAAACTCTGGTTTGGGATTGATCCCGCGATCAGCGAGCATCTCCGCTCGATAATGGAACGGGATATCAATCGCGATGACTAACCGATCGGGCCTATGCTAAGCCCTCGATAAAGACGCCCTTGTAGAGCTCTTTTTCAAGCACGTATTCAAACAGCCCAAACAAGATAAGACCCAGAACTACGCTGACCCCGAGAGCCATGGTCAGCTTTTTACCTCCAAACAGGTACATGGAGCAGAACGTATATACCACCGCGGCGGGGATCAATCCGATGCAATAGGCCATTGCCACAAACGCTGTGATCCAACCCGCCGCGCTCAAAACACTCTTGATACCCGGCTGGTTTGCCTTTTCAGCATCGCCATCGTCCGCTGGATTATCGAGCCCAACTATTACAAACAGGCAGGTCATCAACATAAATACGGAAGCCCAGAAGGGTATGAACGCAGAAACAGGGCCGTAGCTGGAGCCGATGTACAGAGTGCCGACGGCGAAACCAGTCAGGGGTACCAACAGCCAAAAATTATTTTGGTCGATTTTTATTTTCATGCTGAGGCTTCCTCGTTATCTGGCTTAGCTAAAAATCCCTTTAGGTAGTAGGCGATACACCCAACGATCAGGAGCATGATGACTATTGATTGAGGTCTATCAAATAGGATACTTAACGTGCCATCACCTATTCGCAACGTTTGGAAGTAGCTGGTCTCCATGAGTGGACCAAGCACAATCGCTAAGGGGAAGGCGATACGAGGAAATCCGAAGCGCATAAAGATAAAACCTACGAAACCGAAGGCGAGCGTGGTGAACACATCGTAGATCTCGTTGTCGAGCGAGTAGGACCCTATCATCGCGAAAGACAGCACGATTGGGACAAGAGTTCGAGAGTCCACAAATGTAAGCTTCGCGATCGAGCTCGCTGCTGAAATCGTGATTATCGATGCGATCACACCCGACGCGGCGGCAGCCGCGATCAGGATCCATATAATGTCCAGGCTCTCGGTCATGATGGTTGGTCCCGGCACCATCCCGTGGAGGATAAGGACGCTCAGAAAGACAGCCATCTCAGCACTCCCCGGTATACCGAACGCCAGGGTAGGTACCAGGGCACCGCCCTCCTTCGCATTATTGGCAGACTCGGGCGCAATTACCCCCACAATATTACCCTTCCCGAAAGAGTCTCGTTCACTTGGCTTCGCGGTTGTTACCGCGATTGTGTAGGCCATGAACGCGGCTACGGTGCCACCGACACCAGGCAGTGCGCCGACGCCGGTACCGATCGCGCTCCCGCGGAGCAGTACCTTCCAACGCTTTATGGGCTCCAGGCAACCCTGCAAAACTTGCCGAAAGTTAATGGCCTCCATCTCACCGGACCCCGCCACTGATCCACGTTTGGCCCACAGGTTAATCATCTCGCTGACAGCAAAAAACCCGATCATGACCGGGACCAGCTTAAAACCATCCCACAGATAATCGATGCCAAAAGTAAATCGCTCTTCTCCGGTGACCTCATGATACCCAACAGAGGCAATGATCAACCCGAAGAGCCCGACGATCAGACTCTTCACAAACTTTTTACCTGTAGACAGGGAGACCGTGACCAGACCAAGCACGGCCAACAGTAGGAACTCTGTCGGCGCAAACATTAGTACAATCTCACGGGTAATGGGTACCATAGCTATCAGGAAAATTATTCCGATGATTCCGCCCAGCCCGGATGCCGCCGCCGCAGCCCCGATGGCCAGTCCCGCCTTTCCTTGTTGAGCCAGCGGATATCCGTCCAGCGTCGTGGCGGCGTTGGGCGCCGTTCCCGGTGTATTCAGGAGGATAGCGGTCACGGCCCCACTCGTGGGGGCTACTCCCATAACACCAGCCATCAAAATAATCGCATCGCCGGGTTCCATATTCATCGAAAACGGAATCAATATAGCCAGCGCAGTGGTTCCGCCGAGCCCAGGGAGTACTCCAAAGACAAGACCAATTAACGTTCCGAGGAAGAGATAGAACAGAGAGTCGAGCTCAAAAAGCCGAATCCAGGCCTCAGTAATCACCGCTAAATCAAGAGCTTCCATTCAACCAAGACCCATCCGATGTAAAAAAAATGAAAGTCCTGCCTTCCACCGAAAAGATGGAAGGCAGGGACAGTAAAACGACTAGAGGACGCTCTTGAACTTCTTAAAGAAATTCAGTGTGTCCATCAGCGCTTTCTTAGTTTCCGCCGTTGAGTCATAGGCTTTGACTGGGTTACCTGTCTTGGCGGACCAGGCCTGAATGTCAGGATGATTTACGGCATAAGCCAGGGCATCGTTCCATGCATCCATAACATCTTGAGACATCCCAGCAGGGCCGGCGATGATCCGGAGTAACCCAAGGCTATGGAGCTCTGGATGGCCGAGGTCTTTGCCATTGACTGCCCCCGGGAACGCCGGGTCAATCTCATCTGCGAAGTGCGCGAGGATGCGGTAGTCACCGCCCTTGTTGTATCTCTTGGCCGAGCCAGACGCCAGCATAGTCACGTCACCGTCGCCACGTAGTACCGCTGTGGTATAGGCTCTGGATGACTTGTATCCGTAGATATATTCACCGTTCTTACCTAGGGTCGACCACGTGATCTTGTTGGCCAGGTTTGAGGTTGAGGCAGGCCCCTGCTCAGGGATCTTCAGGTCGCCTGGCTTGTTAACGAGATCTTCGAGCTTCTTGTATGGACCTTCTTTGGAAACTACCACAACGTAGCTGTCCCCACCGACACGGTTTAGCCAACTGTATGCCTCGATATCATAGCCGGGGTTCTCGCCCTTGATGTAAGGCATGCCGTGGCCCGGGATGTTGAAGATCTGGACGGTGTGTCCGTCAGGCTTCTGCTTCGATGTGTACACAGCGGCTTTCTTACCAGACGCGCCAGGCATATTTTTTGGTACAACTTTAACGTTGTTATAGTTTTTTCCTGATTTCTTCGCGAAGTACTCTTCGATGTACGGTGACAACTTCCGTGTCAACGTATCAAAACCGCCACCAGGACCATAAGGAATCACGATAGTGATATCTTTTTCAGGGAACGCTGCCTGGGCCGGCGCTGAAGCAACCAGTCCTAAGGCAACAAGTGCTGTGAGAAAACGCATGCTGCTCTCCTTGAGTTTTATAATTATTCGCCATCAACTAATTTGATGATGGCTCAACCGTACACTTCATCGCTGGTGGCAGTCCAGAGAATCACCCAAATCGGCTATCGAATTTTGTTATTGGCTCGATATAACCTGTGTATGGAACGATTACAGGCGATCTCTCGCGATCCACAAGGTCGCCAGCATCAAAACCGTCAATGTCATCCCAACGATCAAAAATGTCCACTGGGTGCTAATGATTCCCGCAGTCAGTCCCGCAAACAGAGGGATCAGAAAGGTCGCGCAACGATTCGAACTTGTGCGGAGGCCCACGATCAGTCCCTGGATATCCTTAGAAATCTTGGCGCCAAGAACTGAAAACATCGCGGGCTGCGTGACACCAATAGCCAAACCCATCGTGACATTGAGCACAGCTAAGGTGGCGTAGGATTCTGTCAACGACATCGAAGACACTGCCATCAGCGCTAACACGATAAAAACACCGAGAATCTTTTCCGAGCTCCACCATTTCGCGAACACGGCGTGCAAGAAGGCTGAGAATGCCGAAGATATCGCGCTTATCCCAATCAAGACCCCTATCTGCGACGCGCTGAACTCGAGCTCTGCCAGATAAACTGGGAGGAAGCTCGTCTGGAGAGACACCGCACCCAAGCGAACCGACGAACAGGCGATGATATAAAAGACCACCGGGTCTCGTAGCTGCCCAAAGGCCTGACTGTAGTCTCCCTTCACAGCCTGCCGTTTAGACGCAGACCGCTCCATGCCACTCACTTCTTGAGATAATTGTAGAGCCAAGACACTCATGAGACCGCACCACAAGGCAGCAGCGACAAAGCTTGAGTCAGTCCCAAAATAATCCCAGACGAAGCCGATAATGAAGGGCCCGAAGAATGTCCCGCCCATACTCCAGAACCCGAGGTGGCTCGTGACAACAGGGTCGCCTCGGTAAGTCTTACCGATGCCTGTCTGCACACCGATCCAACAAAACGACTGACAGACACCAAAAACAAGCTGAAGCAGAACCAAGTGGAACACGCTGGTCGTAAACGGATACACCAGGGAAAGGACCGCACAAGCAAACGCCAGCCGCGTGACAACAAAACGCACGCCGTAGCGGTCGACCATAGCTCCGCCCGGAATCGCCAACAAGAACGGGAGCAGCGACCGCATCGCCATGATGATACCGACCTCTGCTGGGCTCGCTCCGATCCCGAGCGCATAAAGCGGCACAATCACGGCGGTGAGTGGGACAAGACCCAACGCCAAAAATCCGGATGCAAAATAGCTAATCTTTTCTCTATTCATCTATCGGACTCAAGCGCCTCAAGCTCAGTAGCAATATCGGAAGCGAAAACATAATCAGTGCAATCCTGAATATTTGGTGGGTCACTACAAATGTCAGATCTAACTTAAGGGCAAACGCTAACAGAGCGAGTTCTGTCTGGCCGCCCGGCATAAACGACAGCACGACTTGAACCCACGGAATATCGGTGGCCATAAAAAACACGATCAACGTACAGATGGACAACACAAGGAACATTATGAAAACACTCGAGATACCAGCAAAAAATGCCTGCTTCATCGAACCGATTGATACCCCACAAAACGCCCGTGCGATATCGATCCCAATCGCGACCTGGGCCAGTATCAGGAGGGGTGTAAATAGCTCGAGGTGCAGCACATCAAATCCCTGTAGCCCGGCCACGAGAAACATGGGGCCCAATAGGGGTGCGCTAGGGATCTTTAAATGAGCGAAGACCTTCCATCCTACGTACCCCAGCGCGAGGTGCATGACTATAAATTCTGCGTGGTATAGCGACGGGGTCTGCATCCGCAGATCTTGGACCCCAACATATAAGCCCAGGATCGATGCACCGATCACTATAATGACCACCCGCATCAAATGGATAATCGTTAACGTCTTGACGTCTGCATCCATATCACGACCACTCGTGACCATCTCAACCATCCCGCCCGGAAGTGCAGAAAACATTGAGGTAAAAGCGTCGAACCCAAATACCCGCCTGAACACATGGAAATTGATAGATGTCGCCAGGACAAGGAAGACCGGAACTACCAGCAGCGTAGTCCAGTAAGACAGAAACTCATTGACTGTGACCGCGTCAAATCCTGTACCAACCATCGCACCAAGAACACAACGTGCCCAGGGTGTCAGTGGCTTATAGGTCTCAACCTGCAAGCCAGATACGGCCGCGATCGAGGTCGCGACCATGGATCCAAGCAGCCAGGCCAGGGGGACTTGTTCATAAAAAAGACAAAAACCACCCGCGAATCCAATCAGCCAGCTGTATATTCCAAAACGTGACATCAGTAGTATTCATTCCGAAAACATAAGAATCGCACAGGACGTTTCAGACCAGTCATGATTAAAACCATCCTAAGCCGATATAGATTTAATCTTTCAGTCCAAAACGAGTGTTGACTAGATTATAACCTGCGCAAAACACTACCCCTAACTCTCGAGAGATTGGAGACTTCAAATGACTCGATACCATGATCAAACCGACCGAATCTTCGTGCGGGGCGTCCAGGGTGCATACAACCTTCAGCAAGAACTGGAGCGCCTCAGGTCTCAGCCACGTGTACGTAAAGCGAAGGACCTGAAAATGGTCGATGGTCCGCAAGCATACTCGCGCCACTACGTCGAACCAAAAGACGGGATCACCCAGACGTTCCACCTTCACTTGGAGGAGTACAGCCCGGGGGGGAAATCTCAGAAACATGGGCACGTTAACGAGGCCGCGTTCTATATCCTGGATGGCCAGGGGTACGAGATCCACGACAATATCCGTTATGATTGGAGCGCTGGTGACGTCGCGATTGTGCACAATAACTGCGTCCACCAGCACTTCAACGCGAGCGAGACCGAGCCAGCAAGGGCGCTCGTAATCAAAACCAAACCAATGTACCTGTTCCTCAATATGCTATTCCAGCAAACCGTAGAGGCGCGACACAAGGACCCGGTCCCGGGCCAGGAAGGGTTTGAACCCCGCGAGGAAGAGCTCGACTACAACCACCCAGAGGGAGGCTACTAATCATGGCGTGGCAAGAATCCAAGTTCTGGCTTAACGGCTCTGAGAACATGCTGAAATATCATGAGACGCTGCACGAGGCACTCACGGCAGACGAGAGGAACTCCAAGCGCAAGAAGGTGGTCCATCCAAACGAGATGCCCTGGGAGCTGGCTCCGCAAGGGATCCTGAAGCACCTAATTAATGAGCAGATGAATACCCGCATGGAGACAGTCGACGCCTACATGCAGATCATTCCCCCCGATAGCCGCTCTGGTAAGCACAGACACCTCGCCGAGGAGTGCTTATATGTGCTTGAGGGATACGGCTACGACCTCCATCAGGACTGTGATGTTGAGATCACCGATACCTACCACTGGAAGGCGCAAGATGAGGTCAAGAAGTTCGAGTGGGAAGCCGGGGACGTGATTTACATCCCACCAAACACGATCCACCAGCACTTTAACGGTGACCCTGACCGTCCCGCGAGACTGATCTCCGCCACGAACCGTGTCTACTCGATGTGTGGCCTGAATGATCTGGAGCAGCTCGAGGATGCCCCAGAGTACGTCCCCGACACCAACATCGATGCTGACTGGGTGAGGAAGCTGATCGCCGAGAAAGTTAACGCCTGATGATCATACTGGGGTCCTTCCTATCGTTCCTGAGCGCCGCGTTCTTTGGTTTCAACGCGGTCATGATGCGGAGAGGGGTGCTGACCGGAACAGCACTCCAGGGCCTCAGCTTCACCCTCCCCCTCGGTGCCCTCTTCTTTGGGATCACATCGCTGGTCTTGCTGACACCGGAAGACATCGAGGCACTTGACTGGACCGGCGCCTGGTATTTCATCGGCGCCGGCGTGATGCACTTCCTTATTGGACGGTACACCAACTACAAGTGCACCAAGGCGGTTGGCGCCAACATCGGCGGACCGATCCAACAGTTCACGGTCGTTGTCTCTGTCGTGCTCGCTATCTGGGTTCTGGGGGAATCAATCAACTGGTTGGGCTGGGTCGGCATCGTCCTCCTAACCGTGGGACCTCTGGCGGTGGCCAAGGAAAAGAAAAAGAGTAAGGTCGAGAAGCTTGAGTTCGAGTTCAAACTCCTGGAAGGATATGCCTATGGGATTACAAGCTCGATCTGCTATGGCGCAAGCCCGGTACTGATCGCACTCGCGCTGGAGGTTAGCACCTGGCAGCTGGCGCTTTACGGCGCATTTCTGGGTCACGTAGCCGCATCGCTGGTACTCCTTGTCATTGTCCTTGCGTTCGGATTGACCGGCGAGATTAGGGCGACCGACAAGAAAAACATCCCGTTTTTTATGCTCTCGGCCGTGTTCGTATTCCTGTCGCAGGGGCTGCGGTATGTCGCGCTCGCGCTGGCGCCGGTCTATATTGTGTCTCCAATGCAGAGAACCTCGACCATCTTCAGGGTCATCTTCAGCAAGATATTTAACCCGACCACTGAGCTTTTCGGTATCTGGATCTGGATCGGAATCGGGGTCTCACTGCTGGGGGCGGTTCTCTTAACAATCCCTGCAGATATCGTGGCGACACTAATTGATTTATAAAACCGCCAATCTCACTGAACAGATTCGCCCGCATCATCAAATATCTTCAGTGACTTTGAACGAATCTCTACGTAAACAATGTCCTCGTAGTCAAAAGGAGTTTCACCATTATGCCGAATGGTTAGCACGTCGTCCGCTACCCGCACCTGATAAAACCAATCAGCGCCTGTCGGCAACACGGTCAAGACCCGCCCCTCGACCATTCCTGGTCCGCAAGTGCTGCTCAAACCCAATTCTTCGGCCCTTAAACCTAGGCTCACACGCGGGCCAACATCCTTTTTCGGGGATTTAGGCAATTGAATCGTCATGTCACCCCAACTCAAAGAGTCCTGGTCCAAGGTGGCATCGACAAAATTAATCCGTGGGCTACCTAAGAAATCAGCGGCAAATCTGTTGGCGGGCCGCTCGTAGATCTCCAGAGGAGCCGAGAATTGCTGAAGCTCGCCAGACTCAAGAAGAGCGATGTGTGACGACATCGTCAGTGCCTCCAGCTGATCATGCGTGACGTAAATTATGGTCGCCTCTGTCTCGCGATGCAGTCGCTTGAGTTCTGCCCGCATCTCCATTCGCAGTGTCGCATCAAGATTCGACAATGGCTCATCCAAAAGAAGAACCGACGGTTCCATGATTAGGACTCGCGCGATGGCGACCCTTTGTTGTTGTCCGCCAGATAATTCGCTGGTGTAACGGTCCAACAGGGAATCAAGCCTTAAAGCAGAGGCTATCTCATCAAGCCTCTTATTAATCTCTTTCTTGCCTACAGAATTAATTTCCAAACCAAACGTAATATTTTCGGCGACCGTAAAATGTGGCCACAGAGCGTAGCTCTGAAAGACCAAGCCCAGATCCCTTTTAGCCGGGGCAACAAAGGCACCTGTCCGCCCAGAAAATACGACCGTATCACCTACGATGATCTCGCCTGAGGTTGGCTGCTCCAAACCAGCAATCATTCGCAGTGTGGTCGTCTTCCCGCAACCGGAAGGGCCCAACAAAGTTGTAAACGAACCGTCTGGGATCACAAGTGATAGATCCTCGACAGCATGCGTCTGCTTGGTAAATGACTTCGAAACTTTGTCGAGAACTATATCTGGCATTTATCCTCCCAAACCTTTCGCTAGGCTGGTTCCCATCACGCGTCGGCTTAACACAGTGCAACCCACCACGACCACGGTCAATATAAAGACAATCCCGTTCGTATACGGGTACCAACCACGATCGGTGAACAGTAAAGAGATTGTCGTGGCCAACTGGGTGGTCGGGGTAACCAGCAGTATCACGAGCGACAGCTCCCTTGTGACTGATATAAATGGCAACAGCATCCCCGCGAAATAAGTCGACTTCTGGATCGGCACAATGATCCTCCGCATCCGTGTCCACCAACCCGCTCCAGCCATTAAGGCGGCCTCCTCGAGCTCCCCTCCGATCTGTCTCATCGCGCTGATACCAGCCTTCACGGCATAAGGTAGGGCACTGATCGAGCAAACAATCACCAACAATAGAAATGACCCATGCAGGGACGGAATTGGCCCCCTTGGCACAGCAAACATCGCCAGAAGAGTAGCCCCCAACGCAATCGATGGGATCAGATAAGGTAGGAACGATATCTGGTCCAGACACTTTGATATGAAGGTACCCCGTCGCTTAACGATCGCGTATCCGACCAAGATACCCATCAGGCAAGTAACGACAGCGACGACGAAGGCAAGACTGAAGGTATTTTTGAGTGCAGAAAGTATTTGGGGGTTTTTAAATATCCCGGCTTCTCCGGTGCCCAATCCTATCGAGTAGCTCGCCTCCCCGATCCAGTAATGGAGTGTTAAATTTTCCCACGAATACACTCCAGGTATCAGCATCACGGTATCAATCGCGAGCGCTACTAGCGGCACAACGATTACCGAGAACAAGAAAAACAAAATGAATCCGGCCAATGCCCAGCGCCACCTTCCGAGCTCGATCAGTCCCAGCCTTGCGCCCTTCCCCGCAACAGTCACAAAACTCTTCCTGGCCCCTACCATCCTGTGATCCATGTAGAGGACGAGCATGCCTATAACAATCATCACCAATGCAGCCAAATATCCGAGCCCAGGTCGCTGACCGATGAGGTTTCCATAAAGCGATGTAGACAATACAAATTCCCGGACGGGTCCACCCAAGAATGCCGGTGTACCGAACGTTCCGAGCCCCCGAGCGAATGAAAGTAAAAACGCCGCCATGATCGATGGAACGATTAACGGAATCGTGATCCGTCGAATAATCGCGAGACGTCCCGCGCCAACCAGACTGGCGGACTCCTCAAGTTGCGCATCAATGTTCCGTAACGCGCCGCCAATCAGCAAAAAGGCAAATGGAAAATAATGAAGAGCTAGTGTGATAGTTATCGGAAACAGTCCGTAAGCAAACCAGTCCGGTGGTTCGAATCCAGTAAGCGCAGAAACAATCCCCTTTTCACCGCCAATCCGATCGTTTTTAAACAGAGAGATCCAGGCCAGAGCCAAGGTCCAAGAAGGTAAGATATAGGGAACAACGGCCCAATTAGAGATCGTCTCTTTCAACGGCATATCGGTGCGGACCACCAGCCATGCCAGTGCGCCACCGATAAGTAGCGCCAAAAATGACAGACCAAAAGAAATAATCAGAGTGTTTACTAACGGTCTATAAAAAAAGGTGTAAGCACTCTCACTAATAAAAAATCGATACCAATGAGCTAACGTGAAATCATTAACCTTTGAGCCTGGTATTTGAAAGCGTTCGAGAGGATGAACAATAAAAGTTTCTTTGACCATCATGAACAGAGGCACAACGACCAAATAGGCCAGAAGGACGATAAAGCAAACCGAGAGAACCCTCTCGGGCGTCAGATAGAATCGCCAGCGGTTAAGCGTTAAGGACATGAATACAACAACAGATTTTGTCTAAGTCGATGCCGGTCCGGCCCAGAACGACGGTCTGGGCCCGACCAGATTTTGATAGCCAGTAACCTAAATAAGAAATCTGAAACCAAGCGGTGTTTTAACGCTGGGCATACTTAAGCCACACATCGAGCACCTTACCGCGATTGGCCGCCGCGTAATCGAGGTCATAAAGCCACATCCGCTCCTCCCACCAGGCTAACGGCATATCTCCATCGAAAGGTACCTGGTTAGGATTCGGTGTATAAACACCAGGAGACTTGGCCCAAGGAGCAAAGCCCTCAATGGTTCCAAGATACTCCATAAACATCTTGGCCGCGTTTGGGTTTGGAGCGTTCGCGGACAACTGGAGTACGATCGGATACATATACCCCAGCGTCGGATCAATTTGTCGGCTGTCGCTCAACGCGAGGTCTTTCTTTTTGATGTCGCGATGCTTTGAATAGACATAGAACATCCCATACGGTGGCTTCTCTTGGCCTTTGGCCCCAACAGCAGCCGCAATTTTCGTGTCCGATGTCATAATAATCGCGTCATTTTGCAAGAGTCGTTTGATGAACTCGAGACCAGCATTGGCTTCGGTCATCTCGAGAGACTTTCCGAATCGTTTCTTGTAAGCCGCCTCGAGATCACTGCTTCTGCGTACCCACTCTGTCAGCGCATTCTGGTGCTCGCCCGTTATGGCAACGTCTCGAATCATTACCCGACCCTTATATTCATCGGTCGTAAGATCCCACACACTCTTCAGAGGATCTCCGTTGGGATGCTTCTCTGTGTTGTAACCAAACACACGGTTGATGTAACCGAGAACTAAAGGATTTTGATGCTGCTTAGCGAATAGTTTTTTTGCGGTAGGGGGAACGTAGTTCACGAAATAGCCGGTATTATTCAGCAGCTCTCGCGCCGCCGGCCAATCTTCCCCAACGACCATATCGACCTTGTGAACCCCAGACTGAGCCTCCTGGTAGGAGCGAGTGATTAACTCCTGCTCTTTAAGTCTCACGACTTCCACCGCGATCCCTGTTGACTTAGAGAAGGCCTCGGCAGCCTTGGCTGTCCTGCTGGTCGTGGAATAAACCAGTAATTTACCTTCCTTCTTGGCCGCTGCTTCGACCTTCGACCAATCTTCGGCCACCGAGTGGGTACTAAATAGCGTGCAAATACTGACCGCCAGCCAGGTTGCCACTCTAGTTTTTATCTGTGTTGATCTCATGAACATTTCCTCCGAGGGTTTATTATTTTTTATAGACTTGGCCTTAAGCGCTCGGGTGATAGACCAATAACTCGCCTGTTTATTCCCGCTCAAATCCGTCACTGCAACAAGCAATAGCACGTCAAGACGGTAATCTGAAATAAAATCGCCCTGCATTAAACTAACGTCTAGCAGTCAGAAAATTTGTCGTCTGGACGGAAGTAGCGACCCTATGACTAAGTTTACTCCACGCTAGTGGTCCCCGTTTGACTAACAAGCGAGGAACACCCTCGCCCGTTCATATTAATTATTCTTGGCCCTCTCGGCTTGGCCCATCGCAAAATTCAGCGACTTCACCTCGGTGCAACTGAGCATCTCGTCTAGACCCTCCTCACGAACGATTATTTTAATGCACTATCTCGATTAACGCCGGTCCACCTATCGGCACTACCTGTGTCACCGGTAACCCAATTGGGACCCTACCCCACTAAAACTACATCTATTGCGTGACGATCTCCGGCCCCATTACCAGAGTAGGTAACCAGGTCGAGAGCCAGGGCACGTAAGTGACCAGAATCAGAAAAACAAATAAAACAACAACGAATGGCGCCGCGGCTTTCACGACCCTAGCCAGACTCATTCCGGTGATGGCAGATGTCACGAATAAATTGAGACCAATTGGCGGCGTAATCATCCCAATTTCCATGTTCACCACCATAATAATACCGAGATGGATTGGATCGATACCAAACTCCATCGCGATCGGAAACACCACCGGAGCAACAATTAAAAGAAGACCAGATGGCTCCATAAACTGCCCACCGAGGAGTAACAAAATATTCACTGCGATCAAGAAAGTGAACCAGTTGAAGCCAGCACCAAGCATCCATTCTGTTATGGTCTGTGGAATGCGCTCCGCCGCCAGAGTATGGGCGAATAGCAGCGCGTTCGCGATGATAAACATCAGCATCACGGTCGTCTTCGTCGCTTCTAGGATTACGCTCTTTGTTTCCTCATCGCCAAGCGCTGGGAAAAAACCCCTTACCATAACAACAAGATTCCGACCCCAAATCACAAGCCCTTGGTTCACAAGTCTCAGCATACGGCCGAGATTGGTCGTCTGACCTCGCCAAATAAGGTACGTGATCATCAAAATTATCGATGCCATGAAGGACCACTGGAAACGAACCCCGAGTGTAACTCCCTCCACATCTGACAACGCAAAGAACGAGAGAATCAAACACACTAATAAGAAGGTGAAGCCATATACCGTAGCCTTGAACCCAACCACGGCGTCGGACGAGTCTGAATCATAGACCCAGGGCTCGTCCTTGAATGGCCCCATATCCCGGTACACAAAGAGGGCAACAAATGCCGCATATACCGCGGCCGCGCAAGCCGCCTCTGTGGGCGTGAACACACCGCCGTAAATCCCGCCCATAATAATGACTATTAAAAATAGTCCCCAGAATGCGTCTTTTCCTCCGGCCAATAATTCACCAAAGCCCTTCCACTCCTCGGCCGGGAAATTCTTGTAGCGCGCGACAATATAAATCGCCAACATCAGCATCAGGCCTGCTGTGATACCCGGAATCACACCCGCGAGGAACATCCGCCCTACAGACACATCAACAGAGGCAGCATAAACAACCATCACAATCGATGGTGGGATCAAGATACCGAGTGTCCCCGCGTTCGCGATGATCCCTGAGGCAAACTCCTTTGAGTAACCCACCTGACGCATCCCCGCTATCGCGATGGTGCCGATAGCAACGACTGTCGATGGCGACGATCCTGATAGTGCTGCAAACATCATGCAGGCAAGCACCGATGCCATCGCAAGTCCACCACGAAAGTGGCCTACTGACGCAATCGCAAACCGAATCAAACGCTTTGCAACACCACCAGTCGACATAAAGCTGGATGCCAGGATAAAGAACGGTATCGCGAGTAAGGTGTAGTGCGTGCCAACCCCGAACAACGAAATCGCAACAGAAGACAGCGACTCACCAGTAAAAAGCGCAACATACAGGATAGATGAAAGACCGAGAGACAGCCCGACCGGGACACCGACAATCAGGAAGCCGAGGACCATTGCAAATAGAATCAGCGTTTCCATGTCGTTTTAGTCCTTCAGAACGTCCCTGTTTTCGTTCACAAGATCTTCAGCCTCATGCCCGGCAATCACCATGTCACGCTCGCCTCGATAGATCTCGATCATCGCCTGCAGACTTCTGAACGATAGAAGCGCCAAACTGATCGGTAGGATAATAAGAACGATCCAACGTTGGACACGGTCCTTAACACCGAAAGTTTCCTGAACCCAAACCGGCCAGCGTAGCTCCTCGGTACCAATGTTGATCTTGTACATTTTCGCCCAGTACTCAATCGCACCAGACCGCGTTTCAATTCCCACAGCCCGGAGCCATGACGCATCGAGCAGAATTAATCCATAGATCAAACCCGCGCCGGCACCAAAGATTGCGAGCCACTTCGCGACTGGCTTTGGAACAGCTTTCACGAGCAGGTCGACACCGAGATGCGAGTTTCTCTTGATGCCGTAACTCATACCAACCAGGATAAGCCACGAAAATGTGACCATATTAAATTCAAGTGCAGCAGACCAGCCGGTATTAAAACCATACCGCGCAACAACCTGCCCAAAAGAGACAACCGTCAACGAGACCATCAAAACAACCAATAAGGTGTCCTCGATTTTGTCGACAGCTTTTGGATAAAAGCGCTCCCAAAAAAAGAGCGCGACCACCATGCCAACTAACAAAAGATGTGGTGTGTATCCGGTCATCTCAGAAACCTCTTGAGATTAGTCAAAAGGGGGATGAGCTCCCCTTTTGACTATCTGGAACTTCGATTAAGACGCAGCTGCTGCAGCAATTATGTCTGCGCCAATATCTGACTCGAACTTCTTCCAAACGGGCTTCATCGCGTCAACCCACTGCTTGCGTTGCGCAGGCGATAACTCATTGATCTTCCCGCCCGCCTTCAGAATATTCTGGCGGTTGGTTTCTTCTTTTTGCTTCACCGAAGTATTCGCAGCGACAGTCACGTCGTTTGCGATCTTCAAGAACTTGGCACGTGTGTCTGCGTCGAGGCTATCCATAAACTCTTTTGAAGTCATGAATAGGTACGCAAGCAACTGATGGCTGGTCTGCGTCGTGCTGTGCTGCACCTCGAAGAACTTTTTGGTGTAAATGTTGGACCATGTATTTTCCTGACCATCAACAACGCCGGTCTGTAACGCACCATACACTTCTTTGAAAGCCATCGGCTGGGGTGAGCCACCCATCGCAGCAATCATCGCCTTAGCGACATCTGAGTTCTGGACACGGAACTTCAGACCGTTCGCGTCAGCTGGGCCGATCAATGGCTTGTTAGCTGAGAAGTACTTCATACCACTCATCCAATACCCGAGACCCACAAAACCTACGTCTTCCATGGCATTCAGTAGATTTTTACCGGTCTTGGACGCGGTGAAGGCCATGGCTGCATCCATATCTTTAAAGATAAATGGGAGATCAAACACACCGTACTTTTTGGTGTATGAACCAAACTTTGATAACGAAGGTGCCAGTAGTTGAACATCGCCAAGCAGTAACGCCTCGAGCTCTTTTGAGTCACCAAACAACGTACTGTTTGGATAGACCTCGATGCACATTTTACCGTTCAGTTCCTTATTCACTCGTTCAGCGAGATTATTTGCCGCAACAACCTTGGGGTGAGTTGTGCCACCGGTTACATGTGATAATTTCACTACACGCTCACCCGCATCGCATGCGGCAAACGAGGCGGATGCACCGATCGCGAAAGCGACGGCAGAAAGGGTGCCAAGAATTTTCTTCATATTTATCTCCGACATAATGTCTTATTAGTTATTTGGTCCAAGGAAGGACTGTAGAGTTCGAAAACCGAACATGTCGCTTATTGAGCGAGATACGTATCAAACCACGATCAGTCAGAGTCTTTAGAACTCCAACGCTGTCGCGAATTTTAGTCATCTCAAAAGCGTCGCGATTTTGTCACATCAGTAGCTCGTTCGGAAGTCCAAACCCTCGAAAGATGCTAACAATACCAATGCAAAATATTTGTCGTTATAACTGTTCATTTTTTCCGAACAATAATCATGGATAAATCTGAGATAACGAAATAATTAAATTAACACGTAAAGGGAATATAGATGTTTCAAGGCTTTGTCGAAGAGCGGATAGAGGGTGAAGGCGCGACATTATTCACTCGACGTGCTGAACGACCAGGGTCACCACCATTGGTCCTGCTTCATGGGTATCCTCAGACCTCTGCAATGTGGCATGAAGTCGGCCCTATCATGGCAAAAGATTTCAACGTGGTGTGTCCGGATCTGCGGGGATACGGGCAGTCTGACAAACCTATCTCAAATCATGACCACGCAGCCTACTCAAAACGAGCGATGGCCAAAGACATTGTTAGGGTAATGGAAAAACTTGGACACCGACGGTTTTACATTGGAGCTCATGATAGAGGAGCTCGTGTCGCTCACCGTCTGGCGCTCGACTTCCCGGATCGGGTAGAGGCCATGACCTTACTTGATATTGCTCCCACCCGAGAAATGTATGCACAAACTTCAGCTGAGTTCGCAAGCATCTATTGGCACTGGTTCTTCTTGATTCAACAATCACCGATACCTGAGACGATCATTGGCCAAAATCCGGTCGAATTTTGGAAACTTAAGTGTTTTAACCAAGCCGGCGGAGAAAACCCATTTCACCCGGACGCACTAGCAGAATACCTTGCTGCATTTAGTGACCCGAAGACTATACACGCGAGCTGTGAAGATTATCGGGCCGCGTCCACGATAGACACTAGACACGACGACGAGGATGGAAAATCCCGCCTCTTAGCACCTATACAAGTCATTTGGGCAAAAAACGGAGCCATAGGTAAATGTTTCGATCCAGTGGCACTCTGGCAACAACGCGCGGATCACGTCTCAGGTGAAGCAGTCGACTTGACGCATTACATGGCCGAAGAGAAACCCGAGGAGATCGCTAGCAAGATGAAACAGTTTTTCTTACATCACGGCATGAATCCAGAGGCGGTCCGATGACACGAACGCTCTATGACAAATTAGTAGAGGCCCATAAGGTCTGTGACCTCCCAGATGGAGACATTCTGGTCTACGTAGATCTCCATATCATGAACGAATACACGAGCCCACAGGCGTTCTCTGGTCTCGATATCAAGGGACTTGGGGTAAGGCGACCAACCGCTCACCTCGCTGTCGTTGATCACGTGAATTCGACACGACAACTAGAGGCGCCCGACGCAGAA
>JBMZTF010000011.1:18564-18810 GCA_049623565.1 Litorivicinaceae bacterium | reverse complement strand
ACACTGGGACTCGATCGCAGACTCCTCAAGAAAACCCTAAACACAACAACACTGATTTGGCTTGGTTGTGTCTTCGCAATGCACTCACTAGTTTTCCATATTATCCTGCAATTCATCCCCATCTACGGCACGACATCACTCGGATCATCCTTCTCTACCGTCTCATACGTTGTCGCCGGGTACTGCCTTCTCAACGTTTGTGGTAATTTTTTGGCCGGTCAGGCGCTCTACCAAGGAATACGACCC
>JBMZTF010000011.1:0-18554 GCA_049623565.1 Litorivicinaceae bacterium | reverse complement strand
CCTATCGATTGATGTCTATCCATTTCATGGCCGTTCCTCTTCTAGCTACCGCACTATTTTTCCCGGATGTACCCGACCCTATACGGTTCATGGCCCTGATTATTGGGGCATTTTTCACAAGCCTCACTCCATCAGCTGCCTTCACGCTCATCGCCAAACTGGCCGAAAAAAAATCGGAGATACCTGCCTTCAATGGTCTGATGCTCCAGGTCCAGGGTGCCGGTATTTTATTTGGTCCTTCCATTACAGGATGGGCTGTGGAGACCTATGAGTCTTGGACTGCAGCCGGCTTCGTTTTAATATGTGCATCGATATTGGTTTTATTGATTATAAATTTAAAAATAAAGTCGGTAGATCTATCAATCTAGGCGGGTATTGCCATGAATCTCATTGACCAGCAACAGCCATATCGGAACACACCATTCGAGGGTACCCATATCCAGACCAGGCCTTTGGCAGCCGCTATGGGTGGTGAGGTGCTCGATGTTCAGATAGCTGACCTTAACGATAAGCACTTCTCCGAAATAGAAAAAGCGTTGCACCATCACAAAATGA
The DNA here is from genome assembly GCA_049623565.1 of Litorivicinaceae bacterium. Classification (GTDB taxonomy): domain Bacteria; phylum Pseudomonadota; class Gammaproteobacteria; order Pseudomonadales; family Litorivicinaceae; genus HIMB30. The sequence continues at coordinate 17,999 of JBMZTF010000011.1, read as the reverse complement.
TTTTCTTTCGGGAGCAATCATTGTCGCTTGCTGATCAGGAACGTTTCACTCGTCGTTTTGGTGAATTCGGGACCGATGCATACACCACTGGGATGCCTGACCATCCCGATATCCAGCCGGTAGTAAAAGAAGCAGACACCCAGTCAAAAATGGTATTTGGTGGTGGGTGGCACACCGATTCACCGTTTCTTGAATGCCCACCTTCAGTAAGTATCCTCCATGGCGTAGAAATACCTCCCTACGGTGGTGACACTATCTGGTACAACTCCGTACTTGCCTACGAGAGCCTGTCCGAGATCATGAAGTCTATGCTTGCTCCTTTGCGTGTTCATATGTCCGCAAAGAATGTCATTAACTCGATGCGTAAAGTGGCCGAGGAATTGAAATCAAAATCAACGATGAGCGATATGGAGCTGGATCTTGATGTTCAATCAATGCTCGACGGAAAGTATCACCCAATCATAAGGCGGCATCCACAATCTGATGAGATTGGACTGTACTGTGACGCCGTGTATGCGATCGGCATACAAGGTATGACGGAAAGAGAGTCGAGACCTCTCTTGGATTTTCTGGTCTCGCATATCACTCAGGAGATTTTTTCTTGCCGGCTACGCTGGGAACCAAACACAGTCGCCGTCTGGGATAATAGAAGCTGTCTCCACAGAGCATTCAATGACTATGACGGCTTCAGACGCGAAATGCATCGCACCACCGTAAAAGGCGAAGTTCCAATCGCCGCCTTTCAATAGTTGAGGAACCATAATGAGCACCGATAGACCACCATTTAGGGCCGACCACGTCGGAAGTCTTCTGAGGCCTGACTCGGTTAAAAAGGCGCGTAAGCAATTCTTCGAAGATAAAACGATTGATGCTGCTCTCCTTCGCAAAGCGGAAGACGCAGCGATCAATAATCTAGTCAAATTGCAAGAATCTGCCGGCCTCAATGTGGTAACCGATGGAGAGACCAGGCGCTCATTTTGGCATTATGATTTTATGGGGGAGCTGGATGGTTTCGCGCTGGAGGACAGATCAGAGGGTGTCGCCTTCGCCGGTGTCCAACTACGACCTGTGTTTCCCGTTGTCCGGAGCGAGGTTGATTTTCCTGATGATCATCCAATGCTTGAGCATTTTAAGTACCTGGCGACTAAGACCTCGGTGACGCCAAAAATATCGATCCCGGGACCCAGTTGTTGTCATTTCAGGGTGGCGCCGGACGATATATCTCCACCTCAATATCGGGACGTCGAGGTCTACACGGCCGACCTAGCGAGGGCATATAAAAAAGCAATAAATGCATTTTATGACGCCGGCTGCAGGTATTTGCAGATGGACGACATCTTCTTTGCATATCTCTGCGACCCAAAGCACCGCGCCGAAAAAGAACGCCTCGGGCAAGACCCAGATTGGCTAATCCAGCGTTACGCCTGGATGATGAATGAGGCTATTAAGGATCGACCTTCAGATATGGTGATAGGTATGCACATGTGCCGCGGTAACTTTATGTCTACGCACGCAGCTGAGGGCAGCTATGATGCAGTCGCAGACACTGTGTTTAACCAAACCGGTGTCGATGTATTTTTTATGGAATACGACACTGACCGGGCCGGCGGCCTTGAGCCACTTAAATTTCTCTCCAAAGGACATCAGAGGGTAATGGCTGGTTTTATTACGACAAAAATCGGTGAATTAGAATCAATGGATCATTTGAAGAGACAATTCGATGAGGCCTCAAAATACGTTGATATGGATCAGCTTGGCATCGCCCCACAGTGTGGTTTTGCCTCGACCGAGGAAGGTAACTCGATCACCGAGGATGACCAACAACGAAAGCTAGAACTGGTTGTACAGTGTTCAGAGGAATTGTGGAACGAATAAGTTGCCGGGTTAAACCAATTATTCTTTCCAGGTCGAATCGAGCTGATCAATCTGTCGGATCAGCGCCGGCCATTCAGGATGTCTGACCTTCGCACCCGCTTGAGCCAATCCGCCCTCGAACTGTTCGCGTGTCTTGATCATGACATCCTCTCGGATATAGTTGACCTGACCCGCGGCCATGGCCCTGAGCTGTACCTCGGCATTACGGATAAAGGCCTGATGTCTAGTCAAGGCCCACGCGCAATTTTCACCGGCCGTTAACAATCCATGGTTCCTCAATACCAACGTATGGTTCTTCTCCCCCAAGGCCTTGGCGATTAATGGACTCTCCGATCCATCAAGTACGATCCCCTCGTAGTCATGGTAGCCCACCCGCTCGAAGAACTGGCATCCCTCCTGGGTAAGAGGAATGACCTCATGATCCAGTGCACAAATAGACTGTGACATAGGCTCATGCGTGTGCAGAACACAGTGCAAATCTTCACGACTACGGTGGACAGCAGAGTGGATCACATAACCAGCCTGATTCACTGGCCACTCAGATTGTGAAACTGGGTTACCTTCTATATCGATCCGAATAAGGTCTGATGCTCTGATCTCCTCGTACCTCATCCCAAAAGGATTAATCAAGAAATGTGATGTTTCTGGAATACGAAGGGTGATGTGGTTATAGACCACAGACGTCCATCCATAACACGCAACAATTCGATAGCATGCCGCCAATTCGAGTCGGGCTTCCCACTCAAGCGGATCCATCCCCTCTGGCGCCGATGGAACAACTACCTCAAATCGATCCGACATAACCTGTGTATATGCGTTCATCTCAGCATCCCCTCCTAATAGGGCAACCCAACATAATTTGTCGCAAGTACTCTTTGATAATCCTCAGATTGGCATAAATACTTAAATTCGGCTCGTCTCATGCGCTCGGCGAATCCGTCCTCATTATCAAATCGATGTAAAAGTGAGGTCATCCACCAGCTAAACCGCTCAGATTTCCAGATCCGATCCAGAGCGCGGTCGGAGTACTCTTTCAACAGTTGCTCATTTTTATCTTTAAAGAAAGTAATAAATCCCCTCGACAAGTAATAGATATCTGAAAATGCAAGATTCAATCCCTTAGCGCCTGTCGGTGGAACGATATGACCAGCATCACCCGCAATAAAAAGCCGCCCAAAAGAAAGTGGCTCGCAGACAAAACTACGAAGTGGAGCAATTGATTTTTCAAGCGACGGACCCGTCTCCAGATTATGGGCGATTGCTGATGGTATTTGACGTTTCAAGGTATCCCAAAAACGATCATCCGACCATTGATCAACAGAATCTCCGGCAGGACATTGCACATAATAGCGACTTAAACGCTCGTTCCTCATTGAACACAGCGAAAAACCATTTTCATGACTCGCGTAAATAAGTTCATGGTCAGCAGGTTTAGTCTCAGATAAAACGCCCAACCAGCCAAATGGATAAACCCGCTCATATTCATTCTTTTTATCGGCAGGAATCGCCTGACGCGAAATGCCTCTGAAGCCATCGCAACCAGCGATGAATGTTGGATGTATCTCAAAATTTTCATTCCCATGGGTACCGGTAATTTTAATCTGATCCGAATCAAGGTTATGTATTTTCGCATCAGTAACAGACTCCAGAATCTTGATTCCATTTCCGGAGACCGACGCAAATAAATCCTTGGTAACCTCGGTCTGCCCATAGACCGTTACTTGTTTACCAGTCAGCTTCTCTATATCGATACGGAGCTCATCGTCCCCGTAGGTGATTCGGAAACCACTGTGTCTTTGACCCTCTCGCAAGACACGATCACCGAGCTCAGCCTCCTGCATTAAGTTAACGCTGCCTTCCTCCAAGACACCTGCTCGTATTCGCTCCAGCACGTGCTGCATTGGCTGTCGCTCGATGATTACTGAGCGGATTCCCTCGAGGAATAATAATCTCGACAGCATTAGTCCGGATGGTCCGCCTCCAAGAATCGCAACGTCTGTCTGGTATTTGGTCATAAACCCCTTGCCATAGCTCGCATATGCCACTTAATGAATCGAAACAATAACCCAAACTTGACTTGCATCGGTACCAAGATTAGTTCGACTAGAACCGTCTTAGTCGAACGTTAATATAATCGTCTCAAACAACAAGATTTGAACACATTACCGCGCTCACAGCTCAACTCTGAGAAGATATATTTGATCAGTATATCAATAGTTTATTAATCTTCTGGACTTGAATATTGGCCTTTTCAATATCACCACCTCGCCTTCAATTATATGCTTTAGCGACTAGAAAATTATTTTGTCTTGCCGAACGACCTCTCTGCCGACGATTCAGTCAGCTCGCGGCCATGCCCTGGGTCAATATGAACATCAACTAAAAAAGGCTTCCCACCACGGACCATCTCAATTCCACGAGCAAAAGCCGCCTCTAGCTCCTTGATCGAATCGATAGGCCCAGCCGCTTCTACTCCCAAGCCGTCAGCAATTTGAGCTATGTTAGGTGCAGGATTGTTAATAGTTTGTCCAACCCAACGGTTATCCGGATTTCGCCCGCGATGTCTGGCGACTCCTTCCTGGTGGAGTTCATCGTTGTAGTAACTTCGGTTATTCGCGACGATGATTAAAATAGGGATGTTATACCGGGCGGCGGTCCAGAATGCGTTAATGCCCATCATACAGTCGCCGTCACCTATCACACCGATAACCAGCCGGTCTGTGTCCTTCAGCTTCAACGCGGCGCCTACGCACAGGCCAGGACCTGAGCCCACGCCGCCACCTCCATCCTTGCCAAGATATGAGAGTGGGTCACTGAACGGCCAATACTTTGTCGGCCATGCACGAGCCAGCGCGGCGAAGGTAACCTTCTGCGAACCAACCGCGACCGAAAGCTCACGAGCCACATCCACCAGATTTAAACTTCCACCGAATCCTGGGAACTCGGGAGTAGCCTCTAACTTCTCAAAAAGTTTTGGATGAACCCCGAGCTCTCCGATCAGCTCACGAACGGTCTCATCCGGGTCTGCCACAATTAAAAGATCGGTCGGAGGCAGTTGGAAGGTATCGCGGCCCCAACCATTATGTAGGTGCATATCTTGGTTCACGTGCGCGACTTTCGCATCTATCGGACTCGTACCCAGTGCCTGACGCAGGACACCGCCCAGGTCGACCCATCCCAAACTGACAATCAGATCAGCTCGCTGAATGGCTTCCCTACCGGCATTTCCAAGCTTATTGAACGGGTCGCCCACGTGCCGAGGGTGATTGCTCGGAACAACAGAGTGGGTCTTAAGATCGGTCAGCATCTTCCCGTTGGTCTGCTCAACCAGGGAAATACGATTGATCCAATCCTGCTCATCAAAATTACATCTGCCAATCAAGAATAGTGGATTATTTGACTGCTGAATTAACGAGACGAGTTGTGATAGAGAATCGCGGCTAGGTCCAACAGACGGGGCTGGCAGAAAGCGTTCAACATCGGGGAACTCAAATATATTTTCTAACTCAGCTTCCTGAATTGCAGCGTCGAGACACACATAGGTTGGTCCTTTGGGCGCCGTGGCTGCCTGTTGCCATGCCCTCATCATCGATTCCGGGATAGCGTCGGCCGAGCCAGGTTGGTCGTCATACTTTACGAAGTTACGGATCAAGGCACCCTGATCTTGGGCCGTGTGCAGCCAGTCGATCCAAGGGCGACGTAGGGCAGAGTCAATTGGACCAGTCGCACCCATGATGAGCATCGGCTGTCTGTCGCACCAGGCGTTGAAAATGGCCATGGTTCCGTGCATTAGCCCGACGTTACTGTGCAAGGCAACCGCCATCGGCTCAGCACCCGCCTTCGCGTAGCCCTGGGCGATAGCGACCGCGTGCTCCTCGTGGAGACACATCAACATCTCTGGCTGGTGGTTCCCAAGATGGTTGACCATACTGTCATGGAGGCCGCGGTAGCTCGCCCCAGGGTTCAGAGCGATGTAATCAATTCCGAGGCGACGAAGCATCTGAGCAGCTACGTCACTGCCATACCGAACCCTGTCGTCGACATTTTTTGGCCTATCAATCTCATTCAAGAATTTCTTACCGTTCATTTTTGTCGCCATGCCGACCCAGGTGCGGCCGAGGTTTGGGGGTTCCAGTTGATTGCCTTCAGCTCTGTATAGCTGAGAAGTTCGTCGAGTCCCTCCTCCCTTCCGACGCCGCTGTTCTTAAATCCGCCGTAGGGTACATTCCTGAAATGCGTGTTCGTGCCATTGATCCACACGTAACCGACGTTGACCTTCCGAGATAAGTACATCGCTGTTGCGAAATCATTCGTATAAATAGATGCGGTCAGACCATAGTCGACGTCATTCGCAATCTCCAAGGCCTCGTCCAGTTCAGTCCACTTAAAGACACTGACCACGGGTCCGAATACCTCGGTTTTGGCAATATTCATGGACGTGTTAACACCCCTGAAAAGCGTAGGCTGGACCCAGTACCCTCGGTCAAATTCAGGACCAGTTGGTCTACCGCCACCGACCAGGCACTCGGCTCCCTGGTCTTTAGCTTCTTGAATCAGCATCATGACCCGGTCGTACTGTTTCTTGGAGTTCATTGGCCCCGTGTTCACGTCTGGATCAAGCGGATCGCCAATGCGGAGCGCCTTAAGTTTCTCAACCATTTTCGCGACCACCGCGTCATGCAAGCTCTCGTGTAACAAGATACGGCTGGTCGATCCACACGATTGCCCCTGCCATGCGAAATTCATCCCCCGGATCGCGGCGGTCGCGACCTGGTCAATGTCTGCATCAGGGCATGCGATCAGTGGATTCTTTCCCCCAAGCTCCAGTGACACGCTTTTGACAGCTACCTCGGATGCCGCGTTCTGAATTCTCATTCCTGTCGGGACAGAACCAATAAACGCTATCCTTTTTATATTGGGATGCTTGACGATCGCCTCGCCAGTGGCGCCCTCACCAGTCAGGATATTGACTAAGCCTGCAGGGAAGTGTTCCTTACACATCTCTGCGAGGATGCACGCCGACAGCGGGCTCTGCTCGGGGGGCTTAATCAATATCGAGTTACCGGCAACTAATGCCGGCGCCAACCGAGATGCGGCGAAGCCGATCGGGTGGTTAAATGGAATGATACGACCGACGACCCCGTATGGCTCTCGTACAGTGATATGCATACCTGAGGCCGTCGCTGGGATTGTTTCGCCTTTTAGCTCATACCCGAGACCCGCGTACAACCGAATCCGATCAGCCGCCGTGACCACATCCTGCCTCATCGGTCCGATTGTGTTTCCCGTATCTCGAACCTCAAGCTCGGCAATCTCCTCTTTTCTAGAGCCGAGATCACGAGCGAACTCATTCATTATTTTAATTCGATGACCCATATCGGTCTCAGCCCACTCCGCCTGAGCTCGCCTAGCGGCTTGATATGCTCTCTCGACATCGTCTGCGTTCGCTCTGGGGACGGTACCGATTAATTCTTCGTTTACTGGATTAATGCTATCGAACCGTTCGCCTGAAACAGACTCGACAAGCTCACCATCGATGAGCATCTGGCCCTCAAATACGGTGGTCATTTGAAATCGTCCTTGTATCTTCTTATTTGAACTAACTCGGATACTTCATCTGCCGACGCGGCATGTCAATCAGCGAACACTTGAGCACCGTCGCGCTGCAATGAAATTCAAGGCCGCAGGTCAAATCAACGTAGAAGAATTTTCTTAAGTAATTCGCTAAAATCCAGAAATGACGGGGTTTCAGTCCGGCCGATAGGTTTTGTCCAATACAGATGAAGCCTGACAATCTAATCCGAGATTGTATGGGACCAGTCAAATCATTGTTTCGAAACGGTAAGCAGGGGCCGCGCTACACTGATAGCCTATTTTTATCTATTCAAACCATGATCCTCGACATCAGCTACCTAGAACTTTTATTAATCGTTGGCGCCTTCGTGTTCGGTGGTCTCTGTAAGGGAATCTCAGGCGTAGGGGTTCCGATTATTGCGGTACCGGTGATCGCATCTGTCACCGACATTACGCTCGCAATAATCCTTATCGCGATACCTAGCGTGGTACCGAATTTTTACCAGGTGTGGAGGTTTAAAGCATCTTGGACTCGACCATTTCCTCTCGGAACGCTCTGTTTAGCGTCGGTTATTGGGTCAGGTATCGGTGTCCTTATCTTGCTTAAAGTCGATCCTGAGATGCTTTCGAAAATTTTAGGGCTTGTAGTCATCAGTTACTGTGCGATCCGACGGTGGCAGCCACTCAATCTGAGCGACCGCATGACAAGAGTTTTAGCTGCACCAACAGGCTTTCTCGCTGGCCTCGCTGGTGGAACGACCGGGGTCTCTGCACCAGTTATCATGATGTACATGAGCGCCATCGATTTAGTCAGGGGATCGTTTATCTTCGGGATTAGCGTCTACTTCATAGCCATGGGTAGCGGGCAGTTTGTGTGGCTCAGTCTCGCTGGCCTCATGACTTGGAAGCTCGCCTTTGCTAGCGCACTCACGCTCATTCCACTCGCTCTCGGAATGGGTCTCGGACAGCGGATTGGGGAACACGTATCACACAGCCAGTTCGAGACAATTATTCAACTGATCCTATTAGTCCTTGGGCTTAAATTACTTCTCAATGTCTAATCAGCCCGATCCATAGCCACCGCCACCTGGTGTCCCCAAGCTCAGTCTGTCCCCAGGTTTTAGCATGACACCCGACTGCATTGAGGCCAGCCTCGTCGTTGTCCCTGAGACTTCAACCTCGCAGAACCCACCTCGAGCGTCACCACCACCATTCACTCCCAACGGATGAATACCGTGCTTGCTAGACCGCAGTGTGACCGAGGTTACTCCATCAAGAATCCTATAGGTCCTAACGAACCCACACCCACCTCTAAACTTACCTTCGCCACCGGAATTCGTGAGAACTTTGAACTCTTCTGCCCTGATCGGAAATTCAGTCTCAAGCATCTCTATCGAGGTAACCTTCCCGTTAGTCTGGTTACAGTGACAACCGGTCTCCCCATCATAACCCTGCATCGCCCCGACACCGCCCGCAAACAGTTCGTACTGGATCAAAGTCTTCCGATCGATTACATGGGCCAGGGTCATTGCCCGTCCACCACCACCGTCTGCCCTGGCAAACTGCGGCGCACTGTCCCCAAACGCCGCAAAAATCGACTCGATAATCGCATGCAGCGCGGGGTTATAGGTATTAACCGGTGCTGGGTAATACGGATCGACGACCGTACCCTCACGTGTCTCGAGATTAAAGCAATCAAAGACACCCTGATTGACGGGGGTATCGATCCCTGTGATGGCGATCATCACGTAGGAGCATGCTGCCTTTACGAGATGTGGTCTGACGTTTACGGGTCCTGTGCCCTGTGGATCCGAGTCTGAAAAATCAAATGTAATCGACTTGCCAGTTTTCGTTACCCTGACACGGATGCCCTTCGGCGTCTCCAAATCAATCCCGTCGTGGTCAATGAACCGCTCGGCGGTACCTTCAAAATCGTTGAGTTCTTGTAGCCTTTGCTCTATCCGTCTCTGAGTTTCCCTCCGATAATGGTCGAACGCGAAGAGCGTCAGATCGATACCAAAGCGGTCAAATAACTGCCTTATACGATCCGAGCCCAGAGAGCAGACACCGATCTGTCCCTCCAAGTCGCCTATCACTAACTCGGGCGCCCTGCTGTTTCCTCGAAGCAGAGCGAAGGCCTCTTTGTTCTCTTTACCACTGCTTAAAAGCTTAACCGGGGGTATGTGTAGACCTTCAAAAAAAGTATCCCTCGCGGTCGCCGGACAACTGCCTGGGGCAGCACCACCGATATCAGACTTGTGGGCTATCGAGGCTGCGAATGCCACGAGACGGTCGTCACAAAAGACTGGGACTGCGACAGCGAAATCCGGGCTATGTGGACTACCGCCCTCCCATGGCGAGTTACTGAGGAATACGTCACCGTCCCGTATCTCGTCAACAGGATAACGAGCTAACACTCCTGCGATCACCGCGGGGAAGGCACCGATGTGTATTGGAAGGACTACTTTTTGTGCGGCCAGTGAGCCGTCGCTCAATAACACAGCGCAACTCGCATCATGACTCTCTCTGATGATTGACGAGTAACCTGATCGGAATAATCCGGCCTGCATGTCGTCCACGATCCCGCGCGCCATCGACACGATCATCTCAGCTTCAAATACGGTTCCCACCAGGGCCTCCTGCGACTCAATCCTTACACACCCACCATAACCAAACTTGATCGTTCGATCCAAACCAAAACAGGTTGGACTAAAAACAATGTTCGTAGTTACTGACTTATACCCGCATCTGGTAAACCTCAAAGAAAAATGGAGGAATCTCGGATGGAACTCATTTGCTCTCTCACCAGTCCCTATGCCCGACGGGTTAGAGTCCTAGCTCATGAACTCGGTATCGAAGATCAGCTCAAAATTAAAGTCGTCAAACCGAGGGAGTCATCAGACTACCTGTGGACGATTAACCCGATCGGGAAGGTCCCCACACTTCGCCTCAACGATGGAACGGGTATTTTCGACTCGTTGATCATTTGTGATTATCTGATCGCGACCTACTCAGCGGAGTGGGGTCTCGCACAACAAACTGACCTCTGGCAGTACAGGACCCGTCTGTCGTTGTTGAATCAGACCAGTGACGCGGGTTCCCAAGCAAGGAAGCTGTTGGCACAGGACCCACCACAAACACACGCTGCAGACTTCCAACTCAGCAAGGTACATCGGAGCCTGACTCACCTCGAGACGACTTGGATCAGCCTCGAAATAGAGCTGTCTCTGGCATCAATAGGTCTTGCGTGCACGTTCGATTGGTTACTAGACCGTTTCCCAGAGATCAGCTGGGCTGATCTCTATCCCCGAATCGGTCGTTGGTTTAACGAATTCAAGACACGGGAGTCTATGCAGAAAACACAGATACACTCTTAGGCAACTGCGAGGTTAAGGGTGCTCAATCTGTGTAAACAGCTCGGTTGGCAGAACCCGCCCGATCCCGGCCGATTCAGCCAACCGAAGTGTCACTCCGGCAACTACCGCGAACTGAAGCCCCAGCCCGAGGTCATTCACAAAGCAGGTACGTTCATCAGCATTTGTTCGCCCATTGGTCGCTCCTGAGATGAGATCAGGAAGTGTCGTACACGAGGCGAAGTCAAAGGCGTCAGATATTTTCCAACCTCGGTCTCCCGAATGATCTGGTACCGCAAGATTATCAGCCTGAACCAGGGCGGGCTTTCCTTGACCCAGATGCACACAGACCTTATCGGCTAGATCTAGACTATTTCTTGAAATCTCCGGCGGCTTGATGGATCCGATATGCATTCCGGTTTCGAAGTGCCTAGCTTCAAATACAGGGTCGATCGAGCTAGTGGCACACAAAACGATATCGGCTTTGGTTGCCGCCTCCGCAACGGACCCCGCGGCGCAAAGTTCTTGCCTAAGCTGTCCACCCCACTCCCCACAGAAAGACTGCACATTGCGAGGATTTGGGCTAAATACACGGATCGTGTCTATCTGCGGACGCACCGCTAGGAGACCCATCAGTTGTGCACCGGCTTGCCAACCGGACCCTATGATGGCCGCTGTCTTCGGATTTTTCTTTGCCAAGTGGTGTGTACCGATTGCGCTGGTGGCACCGACGCGCATCCTCTGAATCACACCATCCGGCATGATCGCCAACGGCTCCCCCGTCTCGGTCGAGAACACCAAAATTAAGCCTGTATAACGGGAGCCGGGCGCCGCCGGAACCTTGACCCGCCGGTAGCTGTCACCGACCTTAGGCCAGGTGACGATGTCAGAATTTATGCGCACGGCCCCGACACCAAGACTAGGCGCTATGCCATCCATCGTCTTCAAACCGTAGACAGATTCTCCGCTGGGGACGAGTGTGTCGGATCGTCGTCGAGTGACGGCGACCCCGGAAGAGAAATCAAGATACGCAGAATTTAGGGCATCGATACACTGATCCATGCTGAGGATCTCTGTGATTTCTTGGTTATTTAAAATACGCGTCAAGCGTTTGTCCTTTGATAATGTTTCGCCTCAGCATCCTGGTCTCTCCGGCCGGGAAATCATTCCTTGCGTGGCATGTCGACCAGTTGTCCCAAATCACAAGATCACCCTTCTTCCAACGATGCGAAAACGTCGCCGTACTCTGATCGATGGCATCAAATAATAGGTCGAGGAGATTTTCATTATCAGAAGGATTTAATCCCTCACCATCGAGGCAGACGGTACAGAGAGGGTTGAGATAGAGGGCAGGCTCGCGTGAGTTTGGGTGCCTTATGACGCTCGGATGCGTTGCGCTCTTAGTGATATCACTAGGGGACCCTTGGGAGGGTCGCGCAGCGATATTTCGATAATCGAACGTGTGTGTTCCTCGCAGGTACTTGATACGGCTGACTAAGTCCTCCGAGAGCGAGCGAAACACCGCACGCATATCGACGAATCGGGTCTCGCCCCCGACAGACGTTACCTCTACAGCATAAAGAATGGTCGCTCGGTATGGTTCGTCTATAAAACATCCATCATGATGAAGCCACATCTCGCCATCAGGTAGCGAGCCAATCGGGACACCATCTTTACGTACATTGGTCACTAAGCCCATGAAGTCTGCGTAAGGAGAACGTTCGGCGCGGTCGGCTGAGGGCCTCGATCGTCTTGACGGTTCCCCGAAAACTTTTGCCATGTCTAGCTGCTGTGACTCGGCCAATTCAAGACCAGGAAAAACAAGCACCCCGAAACGATCGAGCGCGTCGTTGAGTAAGGCCCCGTCTGACGCCGGTACATTGTCCACCTCAAAACCCTCAACAACGGCTCCAAATACTGGAGATATCGCCTTGAAGCTTAGATTGCTCATGGGTTAGGTATGAATTTTTCCATCTTCGCGTCTACCCCATTTTTGCGCATCTCTTCTAACCAGATACGGTGAATATCGGCATGCTGATCCTCGTACTCGATCTGATCTCCGCCCTCCTTGAGGCTGGTCGAGACTGCTCCCTTTTCTCCTGGTTTCAGACCGAGCAGGGAACGTCTGTTCGCTGTCGTGAATGGGTACCGGGTGCCACCGATACCTGTCGCAAGATAGCGTGCCGGGTTAGTCGACGTATTAAAGTGCTGGTGGAACTGTTGGTCCGCTGGTGGGAACACTACACCATGCTTCCAGTCGACTCGCGTGAAGTCAGGTTCACCGTCGTACCACAGCAAGGAATACCCGTGCCCTGTCACGCACATGACATGGAAACCGGGCCCGTGCCGGTGACCTTTTTTGTAGGTCCCTACGGGCATCTCAGAGATATGCGCATGCATCACACCGTCAGCGAGCACGAACATAATATTTGTTCCACCTGCCCCGCGGTCGCCCCACGCACGAAGCTCAATTTCTGCGAGGTCTGGGACGAAATTGGTCTCCCACATGTGATTACCCTGGCGAATCTCGTGGAAATCACCGTCGCCGGTAAAGTATCCGTCCTTACCCGCTCGAACAGAGAAATCGTAAGGGTGATCGAAAACAAAGGACTCGTCATTGAACAGGTTCATCACTGTCGGGCAATTAGTCGTCGCGACTATCAGAGCCCGATCGGTGCCGCTCCCATTAAAGTGACGATACTTCGCGTTGAGAGGAATCGCGAATAGGCTGCGAGGACCCCATTCGAACAGGTGTTTTGATCCGTTTGCTAATTCGACTTGAGTGGATCCGTGCCCTTCGAGGACATAGATAACCTTCTCGAACAGGTGTTGCTGGATCGCGGTGGATCCACCCTTGGCAATCTCAAAGAGGAACATACTCGAGAAATCACCTCGGCCTCTCAGGTGAACTGCGGCGCCATCACAACCAAAACGATCCCATGGCTTGACGGGTACCTCAAAAAGATCAATACCGATATCCTCTACGACCGGGACACCTTCTCTATTTACCCACTCTAAGTAAGGATCAACACCATAGCGTGGTTCACCAGTAGCCATAACTTCTCCTAATGTTCTGCATGCTGAGCGGAATCAAATACAAGTGATTTGATAACCAACGGGATAACGCCGGGAGGACTAATCAACTCCCCAACATCAATGAAATCGAGATCAGAAAGAATGACCCCATCTAGCGATAATAGTTTTTCGCCTTTATTTAACTCTTTACTTAATATCCGACCAAGAAGCCGGCCGACATCACCATCAATCACGATCACGAGGGGCGCGACCCTCTCCGGACGACATAGGGCCTGATCAATCGCGTCCGCCACGGCCCTCAGACGCTGATAGCTAGGGTCCCCCTTCCACTCAAAAGAGAGTGATATTGGACTGTCTCTCTCGATGTCCCTCATCTGGCAGGCACTCATGATTTCCTCGGAGACTTTTCCGACATCAATACCTTCGTGTGACAAATCGATGTTTGGATGGATGACTGGAACATTTCTCAACGGCAAGAAATCGAGGCTATCTGCGAAGATTGTCTTACCGGAAACCTGTACAGTGAACTGAGACGCTCCGATGACGGTGGCTCTGATACCGTGTTGGACGTCCGCGATATGCGGAACATCGGATGCTTCGCGCAATTGACGGTTGAGCTCGTTAGCCAGGTCAAACGCAAGATCTCCCATTGGCTGAGTCTCACGGCCGTAAATAAACTCTGAGACCCCGCCCGAAAAGGTCATCTCTTCTGGTAAACCAGACCAAGACAAGGGCGCCGTGAGAAGCAAATCGTCCATAAGTCGGTCAGGTCTAGATCTCCTCATAACACCCAGAAGTACTTCGACGAGCCTTGTCACTATTTGCTGTCTCTGCGGTTCAGAGATTCCCGAGACATCGTCAAAGGTTATTCCAAGGTCATCGCTTACCTTATAAATTGAATCATCACAACGGGACCATGCGCCATCATCATCGGTAGCCATCAAGCGTCCCCCGATGGCATAGGCCGCTATTGAGACGATGTTACCTCCATCGATGAGAGCAAACTTTGTGGTACCCCCACCAATATCAACATGTAATATCCGTTTTCTCGACCGTCTTGAGCGCTCGACTGCGCCGGAACCGTGAGCGGCTAGCACGCACTCAAGACGATGGCCGGCGGTCGCACAAACAAACTTACCGGCTTGCTCCGCAAACAATTCATCGATCGCTCTGGCGTTGGATCGCTTGATCGCCTCACCGGTTAGAATAACCGCGCCCGAATCCACATCATGTTTATGTAATCCAGCGTCGAAATAGGCATGCTCGATGAAACCACCCAGTGCATTGGCGTCTATGAGACCGTTATCCAAGAAGGGTGTGAACCTGATCGGGGACTGCCAGAGTATTTCTCGCTTGATCACCTCGTAACGGCTCGATAATCCCTGGGTCCGTCGCTGCAGATGAACCTTGGCGAATATTAGGTGAGACGTCGACGAGCCGATATCGATACCGACAGTAACAAGCTCAATATGCTCCTGCTCCCAGATCGAGTCAGCCACAGCCTTCCTGCCCTGAATGGACGGATGATGCTCGTGGCCCTCGTGTGCGATCAGTGGATTCATCAAAGCTTAGGTATCTAATTGTTTAAGAAAAAAAACGCCGGCGTACCGGCGTTTCTTTACTTAGCGAATTGCAGAGATAACTTCCTGAATCACTGACTCAGGCGTGCCATAGGCTGTGTTAACCAACCCCGCCACCTCGTTGCCTGTGATTGGAGCTAAGTCGAATCCACCCTTCTTGGCGTCAGCCAGGAATTCTGGGTCGCTCATCGTGGCAGTGAACGCTGCCTGGAGGGCCGCCGCACGATCAGCCGGAACACCCGGAGGAGCGACGTATGGACGTCCAAGCCCCTGTCTAGCAAACATCAGATTCAACATCTGGGTCTGCTTCTTAGAGTTGTAGCTTCTGACCAGATCCATAACCAGTGGAACGTCTGGAAGTTCTGGGTGCTTGACGGTCGACATCTGCATCAGTAGGACGAGATCACCGCTTTCTAGCAGGTCCTTATTCTTCGACTTAATTGAGGACCATGACCAGCCACACCGAGCCTCAAGCTCGCCTGCGATCATTGCTTTTACGATGTCAGAGCCACCGCCGTAGGGACCGACCACTTTGAATTTTGTGTCCAACACTGCGTTCAGCAGCTTCGGAAACTGTTCAGTGTCTGACCCGCTACCGTTACCACCGGTCAGAATCTCGCGATCTCTTAGGTTCTTCCACGACTTGATACCAGTTTTCTTAACTGTCGCGCAGATCGAGACCTCGTTGTTAGCAGATCCTACCCAATGGAACTGATCCGCCGAGAACTTAGCCTTCTTGTTTCCGAGAAGTGGCTCGAATGGCACCCCACGTGATACTGCGCCGAACACAGTCCCGTCTTGCGGTGCACCCTCCCAAAGCCAGTTGGTTAGCTTAACGCTTCCCGCGCCCGGCATATTCTTGGGAACGATATTTGGGTTACCTGGGATATGTTTCCCCATATGACGAGCAATCAATCGTGCATAACCATCGTATCCACCGCCTGGCTTGTAACCAATGTAGAGCTCGACGTCTTTTCCTTTATAGAAGTCTGCTACGGCGTCCGCGAGCACCCCCGCCGAAGCGGTAACACAGGCCAGACCGATCACTGCAGATTGAAGAAGTTTTTTCATTATTTTTCCTCGTATTTTTGTGCATTTACTGCACTTACCAGCCTAGATAATTCATTTAAAAATGTAAGACCCTGCTCATACCGTTTTAATATAGGTCAACAAAAAAGCGGGTCTGACTCCCATCAAATGGTTGGAATAACTCCTCGAAGTTCGGGGAACAACGTTCTCACGAGGGATTCTGGCCACGCGATATGGAAACCCTGATCGAAGACGAAATAAATAAGACATCCGATCACGAGGACGTAGGCGGCCGTCATGACCACTGACTCGCTCCCCCGAATCCGCATGTAACCGATCACAAACAATGTCGACGCCAGGAGAATGCCACCGACCCACCACGCGAACATAAACCCACACAGCCATGCAAAAAACTCAAGCACGCGCAGGTTATAGGAGCCTCGGGACAACCCCCCAAGATCTGAGGATAAGTCCAGCGCTGAACCTTCTGAATATCCAGCCAGTCCTCTCCTGAAAATCGCGTTGGTTAGGGTGATGGCCGTGATTGCCAGCGTGATTAAGACGATCACCTGCGGCGCGCCTTGGGAGTCTTCGTCCCATCCAAATGAGCTGATCAGCGCCCACCCCAATAACGCTAATAAAGCGATAGGGAACAGATCGATCAATCGGACTTGTGGCCCAGAGAAAGCAAAAAACTCTATCTTCTCTTTTTTAATGAAGATCCTGGTAAATAGCGGCTGCAGTAGGCTCAACGCCGCAAGAATTAGCATCACTGCGCATACCGGCTTAAGAATCCATGCCCACTCGTAGATCTGGTAAGAGATTCGCATGTAGTCTTCAACGATCCCACCCAACACGAACCCTAGAATTAGAGGCGGGCGAGGCCACTTGAGGTGCTTCATAGTCCAACCAACCACGCCGAAGATAAGTAACGTGAACAAATCGCCCCAATCAGCGGAGGCTTGGTATGCCCCCACCATCATGATCGAGATAATCGCTGGTATGACGAGCGTATAACGCAACGTCGCTATCTTCGCGAACTGGCCACTAAAAGCAAAACACAACCCAGCACCAAGAATGTTCGCTATCGCTATAGACCACACCATGGAGTAGGTAACATCAAGGTTATCGGTCACCATCGACTTACCCGGGACCAGACCATGAATCATGAAACCACCGAGCAAAAGCGCCATGGATGCTGATCCTGGGACCCCGAATGCTATCGTTGGCACCAGCGATCCACCTTCCTTAGCGTTGTTTGCACTCTCCGGTGCTATGACCCCCCTAACGTCACCTTTTCCGAATGTCTTATCCGCATCCTTGACCGTCTTTGCCGCATAACCATAAGCGAACCAGTCGACTACCGCCGAACCAAGTCCGGGGATGGCCCCAATCATTGCACCAAGCGATCCGCACTTTGCAACAAGCCACCAGTTCTTAAATACGTCTCTGAGGCCAACCATCATGCCCTCTTTCAATTCATATTTGCTTGTGTCGGAGATGGCCGTTCTTCGCGCGGCGACATCACAGATTTCGGGCAGAGCAAAGAGCC
>JBMZTF010000010.1:0-19570 GCA_049623565.1 Litorivicinaceae bacterium | reverse complement strand
TTGCGCCGGATACCCTAACTTTTTTGATTTTTCCAACCGACTTTTCCATGGAAAAAAATTAAAGACACAACTCCACGAGACCTCTCGCATTCAAATTTATCGGGTTATTGACATAAGGATATGTTTATGTTTTTATGTTTATAGGTATTTGAACTTCAGCTTGTGCACCTTGGCATAACGCCTAAAGCACTAAAGAGAGGTAGTAACATGTCTTATATTCACGATCTAACAACGACCGCCCTGAACCTAATAGACGCCAAGAATAGTCTCGAGTACGGCGGTTCCTCTTCGGCAAGTCTTTCGGAGCGGACCGTCTTAACCGATGTCCTTGAAATTCTCAACCGGTGTGAGTCCATACCCAGCTGCGATATCTCTGTTCTGGAAAACGCGTGGAGCGATCGCGATCGGATAGCTGTGCGAGGTCAGGTATCGGAGGAGGTCTGGTACCTCTTGTCTGCCGCGAACGAGGGGCTGGTTGATGACAGGAACCCTGCTTCGCTGGTGGACAGGGCGATTAGTCTTTGTATCGCTGACCAACCCGGTTCCGCTTAAAACGCCAAGTCGCACTTGACGAGACTTTCCTAAACTCAGGGCCGTATCTGCTCGCATGGAGATCGGGCCACCTGTAAATAAAATAATTAGCCTCCACTAATATCGGTTAATTAGGTTTAAAGGTCAGGCGGGTGCCCTCGGAATGTCTTCAATAATAGAAGTCCGAAACGTTACTAAGAAATATGCAGATGGAAAGGTCGCGCTCGCCGATCTTTCGATCGATATCACCGCGGGCGAGATTATCGCGCTCCTGGGGCCGAACGGCGCGGGGAAGACGTCTCTGATATCGCTGATTTGTGGCCTCACGACAATAACAGACGGGACGATCCTTGTTGACGGCCTCGACGTGGAAAAGAACTACCGAGAGACGCGTTCGATAATCGGTCTGGTGCCCCAAGAGCTCATGCTGGAGCCGTTCGAGACGGTCTGGGGAACGGTAAACCTATCTCGAGGGTTGTTTGGCCGGTCCCAAGACTCCTCTTATATCGAGAAACTTCTTAGGCAGCTCTCTCTGTGGGATAAGAGACACTCACCGATTAGGGAATTGTCAGGTGGTATGAAGCGCCGGGTACTGATCGCGAAGGCGCTAAGCCATGAGCCCAAGATTTTGTTCCTCGACGAGCCAACCGCGGGGGTAGATGTCGACCTACGCCGAGACATGTGGGTGCTTATAAGAGATCTAAGTAAGAGTGGCGTGACCGTCGTTCTCACCACGCACTACATCGAGGAGGCCGAGGAGATCGCGGACCGGATAGCCGTGATCAACCAGGGTAAGATCCTGCTCATCGAGGAAAAGAGTCTTCTGATGAAGCGGTTGGGGAAGAAGAAGCTTCTCATCGATTTGAACCAGCAGATGGCTAATCTATCGGGCACCCTATCTAACCTAGAATTAGACTTATCTGAAGACGGTAAAACATTGTTTTATAATTACTTAAATGGTCTGGATAACTCGAAGATATCAAAGATCCTTGGTGCCCTGAGCGAGGAGGGTGTGCAGGTGGATGATGTCCGTACCGAGGAGAGCTCGCTCGAGGATATCTTTGTCGAGCTAGTCGCGGAGAGTCGGCCATGAACCTGCACGCGGTCAAAGCGATTTATAAGTTTGAAATGGCCCGAACATTCAGGACCCCACTTCAGTCGTTTGCGTCACCTGTAATATCGACGGTCCTTTACTTTGTTGTATTCGGATCCGCTATAGGGAACAGGATGTTACCGATTAGTGATGTATCTTACGGTGCCTTCATCGTACCGGGGCTGATCATGCTGACCGTGATGACCCAGTCGGTCGCCAACGCCTCGTTCGGTATTTACTTCCCCAAGTTCCTCGGCACGATCTATGAACATCTCTCGGCACCCATATCGCCCTTTGAGATGGTCGCGGGCTACGTTGGCGCCGCCGCGTCCAAGTCAATCGCGGTCGGTTTCATTATCCTGATTGTTTCGTTTTTGTTCGTCTCCCTGGAAATACGACACCCGCTTTTTATGATTATTTTTTTGGTGCTAACGGCCGTCTCCTTCTCGTTACTGGGTTTTATATTAGGTCTCTGGGCGAGGAACTTTGAGCAGCTCAACTTTGTCCCGACCCTGGTAATCACACCCCTGGTCTTCCTTGGAGGTAGTTTTTACTCGATCGATATGCTCCCCAGCGCTTGGCAGACGGTCAGCATGTTTAACCCCGCGATGTATCTTATCTCGGGCTTCCGCTGGGCCTTCTTTGGAATCTCGGAGGTATCGGTCGAGTTATCGGTCCTCGCCGTGCTCGTGTTCGCCACGATTTTCCTGGGCTTTATTTGGTACATCTTCAGGACAGGGTATCGCCTTAGAAATTAGAGATTACGCACAAAACCCTGGCGGTCAGTCCTGTGAAGCGTTTAGTCTTTTCAAATGAAGCTGATCTATATACTGGTTTACTTCATGCCCGGGAGCTTTGAGCCCATCGAGACGGGTATGCAGTTTGAGACACTCGGCGAGTGTAATGACGCCGCGTTTGAGATGGCCGCGTCGTTCGATATGAAGTACACCCTGCAGTGTGTGCCGCAAGACTCCGGCACCGATTTACCAAAAATCTCGCTTCGTTAAGATTTTTCTACCTGTCGGCGCGGCGTGGCATTGCGCCGGTTCCGATTGATCCTTCGGCTGTCTGTTATTTTTGCCTGGATCACAAATTTTATCCCTGGAAAGTTTTGCGCCGCAAATTTCTAATTAGACTTTGGGCTAGATTGTTTTACATCAGGGACATGAGTCTTTTAATATTCTATTTAGTAATAAATATAGAACTCATTGGAAGGGTGACATGACGAAGCTGTATGAACCGTCTCTACCGAAGCTGATGGAGGCTATCGCGGCTGAAGCCAGTGGGATGAGAGGCGTCGATCGCCGTAATTTCCTGAAAGGTGGTATCGCCGCCGTAGCGGGACTCACGAGCGTGCAAATGATCCCGAAAGCGAACGCATCTGCAAATCTCCCACCCAACCTCCCTGAATGGCAGCGCCACCTGGGCAGTGGCGTGGTCGCCAAGCCCTACGGCGAGCCGTCTGAGTTTGAGGATCTGCAGCGCCGGACTGTCCCGTGGTTGACTGTCGACGCTGCGTCATCGATCTCGATGACGCCGCTGCAGGATCTTGAGGGTATCATCACGCCGAGCGGGGTCGTGTTCGAGCGCTACCACGGTGGTATCCCGAACGTGAACCCGGACCAGCACCGCTTGATCATCCACGGCCTGGTCGAGCGGCCGTTGGTTTTGACGATGGAAGATCTCAAGCGGTTCCCGTCTGTCTCGGAGATCCGTTTTATTGAGTGCCCCGCAAACGGTGGTATGGAGTGGCGTGGCGCGCAGATGGAGGCGCTGCAGTTCACGCACGGTATGCTCGCCTGCTGCGAGTGGACCGGAGTCAAGTTATCGACGTTGCTCGAGGAGGTCGGAGTCAGACCAGAGGGTAAATGGATCCTGGCGGAGGGGGCGGATGCTGCTGGTATGTCGCGCTCGATTCCGCTCGAGAAGGCCCTTGACGATACAATTATCGCGTGGGGTCAGAACGGTGAGGCGTTGCGTCCAGAGCAGGGCTACCCTCTACGGATGCTGAACCCGGGTTGGGAGGGGAATACGTCTGTTAAGTGGCTGCGTCGCCTCGAGATCGGCGACCAACCGTGGCACCACCGCGAAGAGACCTCGAAGTATACAGACCTGATGCCAGACGGACGTTCGCGCCGGTTCACGTGGGTGATGGAGACAAACTCTGTGATCACATCCCCGTGCCCAGAGAACCCATTGAAGCAACCAGGATTCTTGGAGATCCGTGGTCTCGCGTGGTCGGGACGCGGAAAGATCAAGGCCGTGGATATTTCGTTTGATGGCGGGGTGAACTGGGAGCGTACCGAGCTAAAGGGGCTCGTCCTATCGAAGGCGCTGACGCAGTTCAGCTTCAAGACTAAGTGGAACGGACAGCCCTGGCTCCTGCAGTCACGAGCGATTGATGAGACCGGTTACGTTCAGCCCACGTTAAGACAGTTGCGCGACGAACGGGGCGGCTGGTCGATCTACCACAAGAACTCAATTCATACGTGGAACGTTACGGAAACCGGAGATGTGTTCAATGTTCAAATCTCTTAAGTTTCTGGTCGTAACCGCCGCGCTGGCCTTGTCTGGGACGGCATCCGCGGGTCCTCTTGGGATTGGTTCCACGGCCACGGCCGAGA
This sequence comes from Litorivicinaceae bacterium, assembly GCA_049623565.1. Taxonomy (GTDB): domain Bacteria; phylum Pseudomonadota; class Gammaproteobacteria; order Pseudomonadales; family Litorivicinaceae; genus HIMB30. The sequence goes on along the minus strand of JBMZTF010000010.1, from coordinate 15,322 downwards.
TGATCGCCGGGTGGGATATCGATGTTCGCCCAGACGGTATGGGTTTGCCTGATGGTGAAGGGTCCGTAGCCGAGGGTGAGGGCCTCTACGAGGCAAAGTGCGCGAGCTGTCATGGCCTGTTTGGCGAGGGAGAGGGTCGGTGGCCGGTCCTCGCCGGCGGTGAGGGCACCCTCGATACGCTTCACCCAGAAAAAACTGTCGGCTCGTATTGGCCCTACGCGTCTACCCTGTGGGACTACATATACAGGGCGATGCCCTACCCAGCGCCACAGTCGCTGAGCCACGAGGAGGTCTACTCGATCGCCGCCTACGTCCTCTACCTAAACGATATCGTCGGAGATGACTTCGTATCGAACAAAGACACGTTTGCGGAGGTGAAGATGCCGAACGAGGAGAATTTCTTCATCGATAACCGCCCCGACGTGAAGAACGAGCGCTGTTTCAAGAACTGTGCGGACCCATCTAAATTCGAGATCGTGACCACGATTAACGGCGTGACACCGACCGGCCACTTTAAGGAAGACTCGGGGGTCGCGGCGAATCACTACGAGGGGAACCCCTCGGCGGCCAGCGAGTCCGGAATAAGTACAGAAAAAAACATTACTAAAGTCGCACTCTCAGAGGAGGCAACACTCGGCAGAGGTGTGTACGATAAGGCTTGTCAGGCATGTCACAACTCGGGGATCGCGGGAGCGCCCAAGGTAGGTGATGTGGCTGGTTGGGTTGATCGCATCGGTCAGGGTATGGATACCCTTAACGACCACGCGATAAATGGCTACCAGGGCGCAGACGGAGTGATGCCCGCGAAGGGTGGCAACATGGCGTTATCGGATGACGACGTCGTTAACGCGGTAGCGTTTATGGTTGAATCGAGCCGCTAGGCTTAATTCTTATTCAGTATGGAGAGGAAACTATAATGAAGAAGGAACTCCTAACAGCCTTACTAGCATCGGCTCTGGTGTCGCCCCTGGCGATCGCAGACGCTGTCAAGCAGGGAAAGGAAGTCGCGTGGAGCCGTAAAAAGGGCAACTGTCTCACGTGCCACATGATGGATGGTGGGCAACAGACCGGTAACTCGGGCCCGCCCCTGATGTCGATGAAGGCCCGGTATCCCGACAAAGCCGCTCTTCGTGAGCAGATCTGGGACCCTACCAAGCGGAACCCCCTGACAAATATGCCCCCGTTTGGTCGTAACAAGATTTTGACCGAGGCAGAGATCGACCAGGTGGTCGAATATCTGTATTCACTGTAATTTGGCAAAAAAGGAGAGTTGCGATGGATCGTCGTAGCGTATTGAAAATAACAGGCACGTTATCAGCCGCCGCTGCGGCTGCGATGGCGTTTCCTCGGATGGTATTTGCGGCCTACAACCAGAAAGCATTTAAGAACCCTAAGGTCGAGGACTCGTTGAATGAACTGTTCGGTGGTAACGCGACGACCCCGAGCGGTGATATCAAGCTGAAGGCTCCTGATATCGCGGAGAACGGTGCGGTCGTGCCGATCGAGATATCAACTTCTATGAAGGCAGACAAGATCGCGTTCATGGTGAAGGAGAATCCGAACCCACTCGCTATCGTGGCCGATATACCCGCTGGTACCGAGGCGATGGTTAAGACCCGGGTCCGTATGGGTAAGACTACCCAAGTGACGGCGGTCGTGAGCTCAGACGGTAAGCTCTACACGGCATCGAAAGAAGTGAAGGTCACCATCGGTGGATGCGGCGGTTAATAGGAGAACCTAGATATGTCATCAATTCGTATCAAAGCAAAAGAACGTAACGGTAGCGTGGACGTGAAGACTCTGATGAAGCACAACATGGAGACGGGTCTGCGTAAAAAGAAAGACGGCTCTAAGATTCCAGAGCATTGGATCACGGACGTCGCTGCAGAGTCTGGGGGCAAGGTAGTATTCGCCGCGGCCTTCAACACATCGATCTCTAAGGATCCCTATCTGGCCTTTAAATTTGCCGGCAAGAAGGGAGACAGCTTGAAGATCTCATGGAAAGACAACACGGGTAAGACGGATTCTGCCGAGACAAAAGTTAAGTAACTGAACGGAGACAGTGCTATGAAAATAATAATACGAGGTACTCTGGCGACCCTGGGTCTAGGGATCGCGTTGGGAGTATCAGCCGGACCAGTCGAGGACCAGGCGGCTTTCCAGAAATATTACGAGAGTCGGTTCCCGAATACACCGACCGCAGACTTTGCCAACGGTGTCTATTCGATTCTTCCAGAGGCTCGCGAGCAATGGGAGTCGATCGAAGAGTTCCCTCCCTACGAGATCGCTATCGAGAACGGAGAGAAGCTATACCACTCAAAGTTCGCCAACGGCAAGTCTTTGGCAGACTGTTTCGGGCCAGAGGGTGCGGTCCGGGGGCAATACCCGCTCTGGGATAAGGATCGTGGGATGGTTGTCACCATGGAGCGAGCGGTCAACGAGTGCCGCGAGGCGAATGGTGAGAAGCCTTATGGCTGGAAGAAGGGCAAGATCGCGGACGTGACGGCTTATATGTCATATAACTCTCGTGGCCAGGAGGTAAAGGTTGATATCCCGTCCGATGATCCTCGAGCGCTCGCCGCGTACGAGGAAGGGAAGGAGCACTTCTACACCAAGCGCGGGCAGTTGAATTTCGCGTGCGCGGACTGCCATATGCTGACCGCTGGAAACCTGTACCGGGCAGATACAACCTCTCCCGCGTTCGGTCACGCCACGAGCTGGCCGGTGTTCCGCTCAAAGTGGCAGTCGATGGGGACGTTACATCGTCGTTTCGCCGGATGTCACAATAATATCCGCGCGAATCCATACAAGGCTCAGGGTGCGGAGTACAGCAACCTCGAGTATTTCGTGACCTACATGTCTAACGGCCTTGATTTCAATGGTCCGGCGGCGCGTAAGTAAGGGATTGAGTTATGAAGTACAGATTGAAAATGCTCGCACTAGGGCTAGCGTTGGCTACCCCTACCGCGTTCGCCGGGAACGGAACCACGGCGGAACATATCGATGCGGCCACCGCTGCGTACAAGCAGGTCGCTAAAGATACAAGCTACCAATGGACCGTGACCGTCAAGGCCATAAAAGCTGCTCAGAAGGCTCTGAAGGCGGGCGACGACAAGGCGGCACGGAAGCTAGCGCACGAGGCCATGGATTTGGTCGAGGCGACTCGTCTTCAGGCAAAGATCGAGGACGAGACCTGGCGGATGCGTGTTCCTAAGTAACGGTTAATCGTAGCCAAGAAACGCGGCCATGTGCCGCGTTTTTTTTAGCTACGACTCGCGGTTGGGTTGTTACCGTAACTGACTATTGACCACGGCCACGATAATCCAACCGTCGTGGGTTATTACGTGGTCTCGTAGATCTTCTCATGCCACCCTCCCCGGATAGTCAGCGATCCCAGGGTTGTCGCTCATACCAATTACCTTGGGGTGGTTGACTTTGGGTAGCCGGAGCACCTCTCCGGGGTCTTTTGTCGCGAGGATGTAGTCCCGGATGATGTCCCAGATCAGGCGACCTTCAGGTGTCCTGTTCACAGTCGCCCAGCCCGCGACCTTGTAGGTTTTCTTGGGATCAATCGGCTCACCGTTATCCAATCGGGCCTCCGTGATCCGCTCGCCGAGACCCTTTGTCGGCGCGATGCTGTAATCCATACCACCCACGCGGACCATGTCTCCACCCGACTGAAGATATGGGTCCGGGTCAAACAGATTGTCTGCGACCGCCTCAAGTGTCTGCATTAACTGCTCACCGGTCATTTCAGACACATAGGTCTCAGAGTAGGTGGTGGCGACCTGACTCATGACGTCGTCCATCGTGATCCAGTCGCCCTCGAGGGTGGATGTACCCCACCGAACGCCGGCCGACATCGCAACATCAGCTTTATATTCCCAGCGCAGCGCGTTGCAGATCACTTGGTCCCAGGTGCCCATGAAGTTTCCTCGCCGGTACAGTAGTTGATCTGCCTTGGCGAGCCTCTCTGTGAGGATTTCGTCATAAGTCTTACCGACCCACTCCGGTGTATAGAACGCGTCCTTACGTCGACTCTGTATGATCTTGTCTGAGTATCTGGTCTGACGCATCTGGGAGATGAAGGACTCCATCTCTTTATCTGCCTCGATCCAGTCACTGATCACCGGGAACATCCTGTAGGACAGTCCGTCAATCTTTCCGTCGCCGAATTTGAAGTCCATGCAGCCCACGAACTTACCGTTAGAGCCGGCGTTGGTAACCCAGCAGTCGTGTCCGGCCGGATTCTTGACTTTGACCGGGAGCGGGCACCCGTCGTGGGTGTGCCCACCGAAGACGGCGTTCAGTCCCGGCACCCTCTCGGCCATCTTGACGTCGACGTCCATCCCGTTATGTGAGACTAAAACGACCGCGTCGGGTGACTCGTCGCCACGGATTTGTTCGACGAGCTCTGCCATATCATCCTCGCGGAGGCCGAACGACCAGTCAGGGAAAAATTCTCTTGGGTTGGCGTTCGCTGTCCGCGGAAACGCCTGGCCTACGACCGCGATACGGGCACCATTGATTTCTTTGATGACATACGGCTGAAATGCGTGCCCGGTATCTTCATCATACAGACCGCGCCCATCGAAACGCTCGACGAGGGCAGGGTAGTCGTCACCGAACAGTGAGTCCTCGAGTACACGGACATTCTGACCGATGAAGTCGCCCTTGAATAAAGCGACGTTTGAGAGAACCTCGTCCTCGCGGTAGGTGAATTCCCAGTGACCGACCATCACATCAATACCTAGGATGTTTGAGGCCTCAACCATGTCAACGCCCCGGGTCCATAAGGATGTCGCGGAACCTTGCCACAAATCACCGCCGTCAACCGTTAACGTGTTACCTCGTCCCCCGGCCTGGTCTCGGAGCCCATCGAGTATTGTCTTGACGTACGCGAAGCCACCCGTCCGGCCAAATTTCCGGGCATGCTTTGCGAAATTTAGGTAGGTAAATGCGTATTCCTCTGGTGAACCAGGTTTGAATTTATTTGCCTCCAGGAAGCGTTCTCCCACAATGTGTGGAAAACGCCCGTAGGCATCACCGACACCTAGGTTGACGTTGGGTTCTCTGAAATATACCGGGAGCAGCTGACCGTGCACGTCCGTCACGTGGAGAATCCTGACGTCACCCTCCATCGGCTTATCATAAAACCCAGCCGGAGCAGCGCTACCAGCCGCCGCGTACGAGCTATATATGGTGGGGATAGAACCAGCGGCTGCTATTCCGGCCATTAGCTTCATGAATTGACGACGATTTAATGTATCCATGCTAATCCCTGCGATCGTTTGAATGATTTCCTAAAAAGCTGGGGATGCTGTGCTAGCATCCCGTCGATTTTTGTACCCGAGTGTAGTTTGTTTGATAAAGACCTTTAAAAACTTTTCGTTATTCTTAATAGTTATAAGCTTAGGTTTACCAGCTTATTCCGATGTTGTGAAGCCTGCATTAGTCGAAATCAGTGTGTTTTCTGATGGGCGCGTAGGCATCGAGATACGTACCAGCATTGAGGCCCTATTAACCGGCATTGATGGTCGGTATCAGAACACCCAGGACGCGCCTAATTCGGAGCAATATGACGCGCTCCGGGTGCTTGGGTCTGACGAGCTTCGTCAGCAATTTACGCCGTTTCATACAACACTGCTGGGGGGCGTGAATCTGTTAGCGGACGGCGTGTCTATACCCCTACAGATGGGTGCGATCGATATCGCGCCTCCGGGCTATACAAAGGTGCCTCGGGTCAGCGTCATAAGACTGGTTGGCACGGTTCCTGGAGGCTCAGCCTCGCTGCGGTGGTACTATCCCCCTCGGTTTGGAGACCAGGCCGTTCGCGTCCGGCAGGTAGACGAAGAGCGCGGTGAATATCACTGGTCCAGCTACCAGTGGATCAAAGACGACAAGTTATCCGAGCCGTTTTCACTGACAGAGGTATTTGCCAAGCCAACGTTTTGGTCGGTCGGTTCTTCTTATCTAAACGCGGGCTTTCTCCATATCGTGCCGAAGGGGCTCGATCATGTTCTCTTTATCCTGGGCGTGTTTCTCATAACCATGCGTTTGAGGCCGCTACTCATCCAGATAACAATGTTCACGGTCGCGCATTCTCTTACCCTATCCTTAGGTGTCCTGGGCTACGTTAATATTCCACCGCAGGTTGTAGAGCCGTTGATCGCGTTATCTATCGCCTATGTCGCGTTCGAGAATTTAGCCAGCGACCGGCTGAGTCGTTTCCGGCTGCCTGTAATATTTGGCTTTGGGCTTTTGCATGGGTTGGGGTTCGCCTCAGTTTTGGCTGAATTCGGGTTGCCTGAGGGTCTGTATTTTGCTGCACTTTTTTGGTTCAACGTGGGCGTTGAGTTCGCCCAAATCGGCCTACTTGTTGCGGCGTATTTGGGGATCACAGTTTGGTTTTCCTGTCCCGAAGCCTACCGTCGGTACGTCGTGCTCCCTGGCTCGCTAGTGATAGGGGGCGTGGGTACCTACTGGATGGCGGAACGTATTTTCTATTTTTATTTTAGTTGACGGTCGACAGGTTTCTGATCGTTTCTTCTACTTCGAACGCGTAAAAATCAATCAGATCGGGTACCCCGAACTTTGGTGGCGCCAGTTCTTCGCCGTCCGGGCTCAGAAATAAGAGTGTCGGCGTCCCGTACCCTTGATACCTGTTGGCAAACTGTACGGTGGTCGTTTTGGAGCCATCAAAATCGATCAGCGGGGCGGCCACACCGATATCGACCGTGGTAAAACGCACCCTCTCTTGGAACTCCCCAGAGGCTCGGAGGGGCTGTAATATCTCGCGCTCTAGACGAGTGCAGAACGAGCACCCGGGCTGAGTTACCATCACCACCCACGGTCGGGAATCTGGGCTAGAAAACCTAGGCTCCTCCAGAATCGATCCGGCGTCTGCGTTGAGAGTCAACGCGAGCGTCAGAGCAATCAGCGCGCTCCTGGACATCAAATGCTCTCAATGAGATCGACCATCATGGTGGCCGCATCGTCGGCATACAGGTCTCGGAAAAAGTGGTCCGCGCCCTCGATCACTTCGACCGTCACATTACTCTGGTCGGCGAGGCCCGCGAAATCGGCTTCGATATTTGGGACCACGGTGTCTTCCGAACCTCCAATCACCAGTATTGGAATATCCTTTATTTGTTGGACGTTATATGGGGCGCTATGTGAGGGGTTGTCCATGTACTCCGAGACAAAGGCGCCGGCAGTGACACGAGGCTTGTCGCAGTAGATGAACTTAGGAACATCGACGTACTGATCCTGGGGGAGTTTCGAGAATTGTGCGAGTAGCTCGGTCACATCGAGCCCGGTATCTTTCTTGTAGTTCTCTATATTTCTCTCGTTTCGAGATAGGCCGGACGCGATCAGTACACCACCAACAATAGAGGGCTCGTTATTGGCTGCCAGAAAGGCTGAGACCTGGCGACCACCGCGGGAGTGCCCCGATACTAGAATTTTTTCAAACCCCTCCTGTTTCAGGTACTCGACCCAAGTTCCCAACTCTGACACCGCGTCCTCGTATTTGTGGGTGTGCTCAATGTCACAAGCGGTCAGCGTGGCGTAGCTTTTGGTCGAGGTTTGGATCTTCTCGCCCATCCGGTCCTGATTGTTGAGAGAGAGATTAGGTGTCAGGACCGGGTAACCATAGTCCTCTGAGATCAGTGTCGCTATGGTGTTGATAATTTCCATCCTGTTATGGGCGAGGGTCCCGTGCAGTAACACGACGGCCACGTTTCCATCGGCGTCATAGAAATCAGCCGCCAGCCCCCTGTAGCTTACTGGCGTCTGAGCCCAGCAGTTTGAGATGCTCATGCTTAGGATCACGCAAATCGGGCCGATAGCCTTACGGAAGTTCATGTTGTTATCTCCAAGACGATGGTGTTCGCTCGACACAGGTCAGATTTATTTCTAAACCAACCGATTGTGGATTTTTTCCGGCTAAAAATGAAGTATTATCTGGCCCTTGGTTGTTTTAGCGCGTACCTCAGTACGTCGTTAGATTATTGAACACGCGTTTACATAAGGAGCGTAAATGAAACAGATGCTAGTTGCGGTGATCGCCGCCACGTTGAGTGTAGGTGCGATCGCCGCCGGTGACGCCGGTGCCGGTAAGGCTAAGGCCGCAGTTTGTGCCGGATGCCACGGGATGAATGGCAAGGCTATGGTGCCAAATTACCCCAGTCTTGCTGGGCAAAACGCTGCCTATATCGAGGGCGCATTGAAGGCCTATAAGACCCAAGAGCGGAAGGGATACCAGGCGGCGATTATGTATGGGATGGCCGCCGCTCTCTCTGACCAAGACATCTCTGACCTCGCGGCATACTACGCAAGCCAGAAGTAATGCGGTTCGCTTTTCGGGCATTCGCGTTTTTGATTGCCCCATACATCGCGATTGCTCAGATCACGGTGGCAGCGGGCTCAGACTTCGACCCCGAGACTGGGTTACGGATACACCACTACACTGACCCCGTCCCTGGCGAGGTACCCGGGGGTACGGTCCTTGACACTGCCGGCGTTAAGGAGTTGGTCGATTCTGGGCGGGTGGTCTTGATTGATGTGCTTTCGATATCCGGGGTTCGATACGATGAGCTCGACGGCTCCTGGTCAGACTACCAGCCGCGTCACAACATCCCCGGAAGTATGTGGCTACCTAATGTTGGCTACGGAAGACCGTCGCCCGATATGTTGAAGTATTTCCTAGATACCGTCTCCGAGGCGACGGGTGGTGATAAAGAGTATCCGGTGCTCATCTACTGCGTGAGTGATTGCTGGATGGGTTGGAACGCTGTCCAACATCTGGCTCGCGGGGGATACATGAATGTGTTTTGGTCCCCGAGAGGAACGGATGGTTGGACCGAGGCGGGATATCCACTTGAATTAACCGAGCCGACCCCGGTTGATGTCGATTCCTAGGGAGGGGTTGTGCTGCAGTTTATTTCCATGGAAGAGGCGTTTGCTCAAATTAAAGCGCGTGCCTCTAGTCGTCGAATCCCCGCCTCGCAGGTCCCGCTGGAAGACACGGTGGGGTGCGTTTTGGCTGAGCCCGCTGTAGCAAATCTCTCAATCCCTCCATTTAACAATTCCGCCCGCGATGGTGTTGTATTGTCTCCCATGGGCCTCAAACAGGCGCGTGGTGGTAGTCTGATATCATTGGCTGGAGAACTCCGTGCAGGTGATTCCGTCGAGGCAGCGAACGGAATCCAGGGAGACGCGGCTCGGATTATGACCGGTGCTCCCATTCCCGCATGGGCCGAGGCGGTTGTGATGATCGAGGACCTGGAATTCAAAGACGACGGGACCGTTCTAGTCAAGAAGTTACCAGGGTCCGGTGCATGGATTCGTCCCCAAGGATCAGATATCGCGGCAGGTTCAGCGATACTGAATTCTGGCCGGCGCATTATTCCTGAGCATGTGCAAGCGCTTGCCTCGAGCGGGATCGTCGACCTTGTTGTCTATGACAGCCCACGTGTCGGGCTGTGCTCGACCGGTGAGGAATTGGTTGACGTGAAATCAGGGCCTCCTGGGTCCGGCCAAATCTATGATTCCAACCGCCCCTTCATGACAGCGATGATTCGTTCTTTTGGTTGTGACGTGGTTATTAACGAGCATGTCGGTGACACCCTTGAGGAGATGGTGGGGTTCTTGAATCGCGTCATGGATGAGTCTTTGGATCTTGTCGTCTCGTCAGGTGCGGTCTCGATGGGCAGCTATGACTTCGTGAAGCCAGCCCTGGAGGCGGTGGGCGCCGAGATTGTTTTCCATAAAGTGACACAGAAGCCCGGCAAACCCTTGCTGTTTGCCATCCTGCCGAACGGTACGCTGTACTTTGGGCTTCCAGGCAACCCGGTGTCTACGGTGGTTAACTGCCGATTTTATGTGCACCACGCCCTGTCAGTCATGCTCCAGAGACCGCCCGAGACCGCGCTAGAGCTACGTCTTGAAAACGATGTTGAGACGCCTGAGGGCATGGCAGTTTTTTTAAAAGCTCGGTGTATCCGTGGTCAGGACGGAGTAGTTGTCCGGGCGCTCGAGGGGCAGGAATCGTTCCAGACGATGCCGCTACTCGAGATGAACGGCTGGATTGTCTTGGGTGAGCAATCGGGATCGAAGCGCGCTGGTGACCTGGTGAGCTTTTATCCATCTAGCCCGCAAGGATTAACCGATATATTTTGACGTATACAACGCTTTATGCGATTCTCATCGTAATAGATAAAAGCGATAACAACCAAGGCGGGTTATGATTGAAAAAACCTTGACGGATCGGTTCGGGAGAAGCTTTCCCTACCTCCGACTCTCTATCACCGATGTCTGTAACTTTAAGTGCACATACTGTCTTCCCGACGGATATAAAGGTGAGGCCGATGGGTTCCTCGGTGTCGACGAAATCCGGCGTCTTATCGAATGCTTCGCAGAGCTTGGGACCCGAAAGGTACGGCTCACGGGAGGCGAACCGACGCTCCGGAAAGACTTCCTAGATATCGCACGTGTGGTGTCCCAGACACCGGGGATTCAGACCGTCGCGATGACAACCAACGGGTACAAGCTGCCCGAGCGAGCCCAGAGCTTTTTTGACGCTGGCGTAAACTCAATCAACGTATCGATTGACGGACTGACGCCAGAGCGCTTTGAGTTAATCACGGGAAAAAATCGATTCGAAGAGGTCATGGGGGGCCTGAAGTTGTGCCAGGAGATCGGCTTTTCACCCGTGAAGGTCAACGCCGTTCTTCTCAAGGACCTTAACCACTCGGAGCTCGATGCGTTTATTCATTGGGCGTCCGAGGGTGTGAACTTACGGTTCATTGAGCTGATGGAGACCGGCGAGAACCGAGCTTACTTCGAAAGACATCACCTGTCTGGCGAGGTGCTCGTCAAAAAACTTGAGGCAAACGGATGGGTCGAGGCCCCGCGTGACGCGTTGGGTGGCCCTGCTCGTGTTTGGAAACATCCAAGCCATGTCGGTAGTGTCGGACTGATCGCCCCATATTCGAAAGACTTCTGCACAACCTGTAATCGTTTACGTGTCTCGGCGAAGGGTGGTTTGCATCTGTGCTTGTTTGGTGATGGCGGTCATGATCTACGGCCGCTTCTGCAACGCGATGCAGACAAAGAGGCACTGAAGGAAACGATTTGCGAGCTCCTTGATCTTAAAGTGGCTGGCCATGGGCTACACGAACGTAACACCGGAGCAACTCCTCACTTCGCATCCATAGGAGGCTAAGTTGGCCGCCCGTGAACTGATTTCGAATTTTTCGATGATCGATGTTGGCGGCAAGCGCCACACGACACGTCGCGCGCTGGCAGCGGGTACGATCCACTTGGGCCCGAATGCGTTCGCTAAGGTCCGCGATAAAACGCTTCCGAAAGGGGACTGTTTCCCGATGGCCGAGATCGCCGGCGTCAGCGGCGCGAAGCAGTGCGCGAATCTCTTGCCGATGTGTCACCCGCTACCGCTAGACCAGGTGCTTGTATCGTTTGAGCTAGATCACGACGCCCAGGCTGTACGAGTTTTCTGTGAAGCGGCCGCCCACGCTAAGACTGGTGTCGAGATGGAAGCACTCGCCGGCGCAAATGCGTCGCTTCTCTGCATCTGGGACCTTTGTAAAGGGACCGATCCGGTCCTAAGGATCACTGACCTCGAGCTGTTAACCAAGACCGGCGGGAAGTCTGGTGTGTGGATTAATCCTGACGCTTTGGTTCCTGAATGGGTCTTGGAGCGCTTACCCTCGACGACCCCTCTAGCCACGAGAAAGATAGCCGTAGTGGTAATGAGTGACAGAGCCTCTGAGGGTACCTACGACGATGAGTCGGGCCGGTATCTTGTGGATGCGCTCACAGACCAAGGCGCTGAGGTGTGTGTCTATCAAGTGATCGCGGACGAGTACGACCTGATTCAGAAGACGATTTCCGAGATCTCTGAGGAACATGACCCTCATGTAATATTGTGCACTGGTGGCACGGGGCCTGGCCCGAGGGACGTGACACCTCTCGCGCTGGCCGAGCACTTGAACCCCGAATTGCCTGGCCTCGGCGAATGGTTGCGCTCAGAGAGCGCTGTCTACACCAAGACCGCGTGGCTGTCTCGTATGGGGGGTGGTCTGGTTGGGCGAGCGCTCTTGATTACCCTGCCCGGGAGCTTACAGGCGGTGAAAGAATGTTTCGGCATTTTCATCGAGGGCTTACCAAAGGCTATCGTGATGATTGAGAAACAAGGCCGGAAAGGTCGACTGTGACAGCCATAACGGTGCATTGTTTAGGGGCTTTCAGAGACCTAGGCGATAGCTTTACGGTAGACGTCGACGATGTCAGTGTTGGCGCCATACGTGACGCGGTATCTAGGCACCTTCTTGCAGTAAACAGATCTGATTTAGACGGTGTGCTGAAGCGTTCTATTTTCGCTGAGGGCGATGAGCTGTTGAAGGATCATGCTACCGTGTCAGGCAGTGAGTTAAGTTTGTTGCCGCCAGTAGCTGGAGGTTAGCGTGGAGTTGTTTGCTCGTGATGAGGGTGAGCGGTATCTGTGTGGCTTGGTTGATGGACCATGTCAAACAAGGGATCTTGATGTGTTGGTGCAGGATCCTGCCCACGGCGCCGTCGCGCAGTTCTTCGGAGTTGTCCGTAACCACAACGAGGGACTGTCGGCTACCGCCGTTGATTATGATGTACATCCTGAGCTAGCGCTGAAAGCGCTGAGTGAACTGTGCCAAGATCTGTGTGCAGACTATCCGGTTAAACTAGCGATGGTCCATTCACGGGGCCTTGTTCGTGTAGGCGAGGCCAGTGTGGTCATCGGTGCCAGCAGTGCCCACCGAAAAGATGCGTTATCTGCTGTCTCTGACGCCATAGACCAGTTAAAAATTCGTGTTCCGATTTGGAAGAAGGAAATCGGCCCCGACGACGAGCAACGGTGGCTTGATGGTCACTCCTTAAGACAGGTATAAGGTTCTAAGCATGGATGCAGCCACCTTTGAGATCGATTCGCAGCTTAAACAAACAAGCTACCCACTGGTGTCACTCAGCGTCTGTGACTTGCGTTTGGTCGATGACCAGCGCTGGCCATGGCTTTTGATCATTCCTCGGGTTCCACATGCTGTTGAGTTGATCGACTTAAGCCCAGAATTACGAAGCGGTGTTTGGCTTGAAATTGACCACGTCGCGCGGGTTATGCGTGATCAGTTTTCGCCACATAAATTGAATATTGCAGCGCTTGGCAACCAAGTACGTCAGCTGCATGTTCACTGCATCGGACGTTTCCCGGACGATGATGCGTGGCCAAACCCTGTGTGGGGCGTGGGTGAGTCGGTCCCTTATGGTTCAGATCTACTGACGGCGAGGCTTAATAACCTGAATAGCGCCTTCGCCTGAGGTTTAAAGTGGGTGCTCATCATCAAGCTATCACTGAGTAGATGAGCTTAGTGCGGAACAGGTCTGCCGAAGCTACTGAGCTTTGTAAGGGCGTGGTGGCTCACCTGTATACAACTGACGTGGACGCCCGATCTTATAGGAGCTTGAACTCATCTCGTGCCAATGAGCAATCCATCCTATCGTTCTTGAGACAGCGAAAATCACGGTGAACATACTGGTGGGGATTCCGATCGCGCTCAAGATAATCCCTGAGTAGAAATCAACGTTCGGGAAGAGCTTCCGTTCGGCGAAATATGAGTCCGACAGCGCAATCCTTTCGAGTTCCATCGCAACCGCTAGCCGCGGATCGTTGACCCCCAGTTCTGCCAGCACTTCGTCACTCGATGACTTCATCACCTTGGCGCGTGGATCGAAGTTCTTGTAGACCCTGTGACCGAAGCCCATAAGTTTGAATGGGTCATCCGGATCCTTCGCCTTATCGATAAACATCGGGATGTTTTCAACAGTCCCAATTTCGTCAAGCATCATCAAGACAGCTTCGTTGGCTCCTCCGTGCGCCGGTCCCCATAGTGCTGCAATGCCAGCGGATATGCAGGCAAAAGGGTTTGCGCCCGTTGAACCTGAGAGGCGAACGGTAGATGTTGATGCGTTTTGTTCGTGGTCCGCGTGCAGTAGGAATATACGATCCATCGCCCTTTCAACGGCAGGGCTTACCGCATATTCCTCGCAGGGTGTCCCGAACATCATGTACAGAAAGTTAGCCGCATACGAAAGTTCGTTACGCGGATACATAGACGGCTGTCCTATGGAGTGCTTGTAGCACATCGCCGCTAAGGTTGGCATCTTGGCGACCAAACGATGCGCTGCGATCTCGCGATCACGGTCTGACCGGATATCCATAACATCGTGGTAGAACGCAGACAGGGCACCCACGGCACCGCACATCATTGCCATCGGGTGTGCGTTATGATGGAAACCATCGAAGAAATGAGCAAGCGATTCGTGGACCATCGTATGCCGAGTAATGTTATTCACAAAAGTTTGTTTCTGCTCTTGATTAGGAAGGTGTCCGTACCAAAGAAGAAAACAAGTCTCAAGGTAATCTGAATTTTCAGCGAGGTCCTCTATCGAGTAACCTCGATGGAGGAGGACACCCTCGTCGCCGTCGATGAACGTGATTTTTGATTCCGTAGAGGCCGTGGACATAAACCCTGGGTCGTAAGTGAAGTACCCCGCTTTCAGTAATCCTGAAACATCTATCACATCGGGTCCGTACGATCCTTTTAATACTGGTAGGTCGACGACTTCGCCCGTTGGGAGGGTAAGCGTGGCATTTCGTTCCGCCATGTTTCTGTCCTTTGTAGGTAAATCCGCTAGTTAGAACGTATTTGTAGATTCTTTGTGCGGTGCACACAACGTCCTTGAGCGACGAACTCTATAGTCAGGGGAATTCGCGTGTCAATTGGTCGTGGTGGTTTTAGTTGTAAAGAAGCATGCGTTACCCTTTGTAACGTTAACCAGACAAGATTATACTGTGTCACCAAGGAAAACGGTTATTTTTGAGGATCCCGAATAGCATGGCTTTATCGAGTGAGCGTCCAGTCAATTTAGACCTGACGACCTTCCGTTTTCCGATAACCGCGATCGCGTCCATCCTGCACAGAGTGGCAGGAGTCATCCTGTTCTTCGGTAGCTTTATCTTGATGGCACTTCTGGGAATGTCACTTGAAAACGAAGCGGGATTCGCAGATACGCTCGCATTATTGGAAAACGGTTTTGTATCTTTCATCGTCTGGGGAGTACTGGCAGCTCTTGCTTACCACTTCGTTGCTGGCGTGAAGCATCTCTTCATGGACATGGGCTATGGCGAAACACTGGAGTCTGGGCGTTTATTCGCAAAAGTGTCGATAGCGGTAGCCTCTTTATTGATTGTATCTGCGGCGGTCTGGGT